>JACPGM010000021.1 GCA_016188985.1 Lentisphaerota bacterium
CTGCGATCTCATCCGCGGACATCCAGCGTTTATGCTGCACGGTCATTCTTGTTTGTCCGCTTCTGCCGGATTCTCCGGCAACAACATCAAACTGGCAGGAATGATAGCAAGCGCTGTCCACGGAAGCCAGCGGAAACCGGTCAGAAGCGGCCCCGCGCTTCGCGGGGTAGCCGTCCTTCTACTTCGCTCAGGGCAGGCCGGCCGCTTTGATGGCTTGGAATGCGGAAACCCTTCGACAGATTCGACCCGTTCGACAACGCTCAGGGTCCCGAGCAAAGTCGAGGGACTCACCGCAGGCAGGCTCCCCACTTCGCGAAGACGCTACGCCGGGGCAGGCAGGGCAGGCATGAACCCCGCTTCGCCAAAGGCTTCGCAGGTCAAGAGGCTACGCAAGGCATGGCAATAGCCCTTCTTGCCCCACTCGCTGCCACGTCGGCGCAAAGACCCACAATGTCAGGCATACTCGGCGACTGCCAAGGGCCGTCTCACGGCGAATCTCTTCCGATTGCTCTTGATCCGCGCAATCTCACGCAGTGTTTCCGCGTCCAGATAACTCTGGCCGCAAGAAGAACAGCTAACCGCCGGCACATTCTCAATGACTAGAATACTTGACCCTTTGCCGTAGCTGCGAGTAATAAGGCGCACACGCGCCGAATCCTTTCCGCATATGTCGCATTTCATAGTCGTTCCCTGCTCACTCTTTGTACACGGTCAATACAACCACCTTCCCTGTCGGGCTCAGTTTGAGAACCGCGACCACGGCGGCCCTTGTAAGGGACTCCCCTCTCAGCAGATACTTCCATTCTCCGGTTTCACGGTCTCTTTGTCGCTCAACGATTCTACCTGTCCATACGCTCATAGGAATCGAGAAGCCAGAGTTTTTGCACGGCTTCTTCGTGAATCGCGCAATCACATACGGCCAGCTTTCACGGTTTCAAATCCGGACGCTTCTTCCAGAACTCCCGGCCCGTGGGCCTGCCCGCGTCGGCCAGGGATCAAAGGCGTAGTCCAGCGGTTCTTCCGCCACCGGCACGTGCCCGAACGGCGCCGGTATCTTGTCAACCATAGGTTGATCCGCACCTGGCGGATCATGCCGTAGGCAGACCCGCCTCAGGCGGGAAAAACGCCTTCTGTTCCGGCAGAGCAATCGCCAGCGGACAGCTCGGCGAGCCGTCCCTACCTTCCTGCGTGTCGGGTTTCGCGCTCATGCCCTTTGGTCTTTCCGCATATACGGCCGCGTTTGAGCCGCTTGGCGATATCTTCAAGTCTCTCCCGCAATTCGCGCCAGCGGCGTTCGTCCCCGTTGAATTGGTCAACCAGCCATTGCGTTAATCGCTGACCGGCGGGCAGGTTTGGATAGTGAGATGGCGACGGCGGATAGGACATCATCGGCTCCCATATTTCGCGCGTGACTCGGCCACAATCGCATGCTTTCGGGCGTGAACCGGTTCAAAGACAACCTTCACCTCGGCATTGAGAGCATGAGCCACACGGCGAAGCATGCTCAGGGAATGCCCCTCGTAGGCGGGCGATTCCAAGCGGCTGATCTGCTGTTGGGAGGTGCGCAGTTTTCGAGCCAAATCCTTTTGGGATACTCCCGCCTTATCACGCAACGCCGCAATCTGCATGGCCACGTCCCATGCCTCGCCGGCGCGTTTGAAACGTTCGGCGAAGTCCGGGTCGCGAAGCTGATCTTTCAGAAAGATGTCAAAATTGGTCTTCCTCATGACGCATTCCTTTCCTGCCAGTCGCGCATCCGTTCGCGTCATAGAACTCTACGCTGAACTCCATAACCATGCAACATCAATATTGATGTTGTCTCCGTTTTCGTTGCGGAATCTTGGGCGAAACGACATAAACTGGCAGGGATGATAGCAAGCGCTTGGCATCATGTCTTCAGTTGGTATCGTCCCGTCTTTTTTGTGCCGGTGCGCACGATCAGACCGGCTTCAATAAGCGGTTTGATCAGGTCCATGGCGCCCTGCTTGGACACCGCCAGCGCATCCCATATCTCGCGCGGCGCAAGACTCCCGCGATCGCGCAGAAGTTGCAGCAATTGTTCCTGCCGGGGACGCAGGATCATTTTGCGGCCGGAATTCTGGGCGGAGAAACGCTGAATTCGCGTCCAGACACGCGCCAGCGTGATTTCGATCCCCTCCGCCGCATATACCAGCCAAGATGCCAGGTCATCATCTCGTCGTCGGACTTCCCGCAGGGCGGCATAGTAGCGGGGTCGGTCCTCCCAGTAGAACTCGTCCACGGAAAAGATGTGATGCGTGTCGAATCCACGCCGATAAAGATCCCATAACGCCAGCACTCGACCAGTCCGCCCGTTGCCGTCCGCAAACGGATGGATGGCTTCGAAACGATAGTGGAGAATCGCCGATGACAACACCGGCGACAGCGAAGGCGCTGCCTTGTTCCACCACTCCAAAAGCCCGCCCATCAGTCCTGAAACTTCCGCGGGAGGCGGCGGGATGTGCGGACCGACGCGGACCCTGGTTGTGCGGTAGCGCCCCGCTGCTCCCTGATCCATCACGCTGGCCGCAACGATACGATGGAGTTCAAAGATATCCTCGTGGCGGATAACCTTCTTCCCGGAGTTCTTTTCGACAAAGCGAAGGCCGGAGAAGTAGTTCAACACCTCTCGTCGGGCTCGATCGGCGACAGCCGGAATCTCGCGGCCTTCCTCAACCGCGCGCACTTGTTCCAAGGTGAGCGGGTTGCCTTCAATGGCCGTAGAGGAGTGCGCGTTACGGGCGCGGGAATCCTTTTGCAGGGCCGGTATCCATGCCACATCCACTGTGGCGGACTGAATCCGCGCCCGCAAAGCGGCGATGCGCTCCACCCGCCCCAACAGGGCCGGTGTGATCGTGAACTTGGGTTGGTAACTCATGACGCACAAGATACGGCTTTAGTCAACCGTTAGTCAAGTTATGAGTCAATCCTCCATGAGCCGCCGTAACCCGTCAGTCTTTAGGGCTAATGTCATTCCCGACTTGATGCTACTCTGCGAAGTAAGCCTTCGCTACGAAGCACGAGTCGGGAATCCAGAATTATTCAATTCTGAAGCTGGATTCCCGCTTTCGCGGGAATGACAGCGTTGAAGTCGTACCCTCAAGACTGAGGGAATACGAGCCGCCGGAGCGTGTCAGTTATTGGGGGGCGCCGATCCCAATGGCCTGACACAAGGTCAGGCCCTACGTAGGGCGCGACAACGCCTAGCGTGGTAAACCTCGCGCCTGCCACGCGCAACGCGTGGTCGCGCCATTTCCCCCCTTTGATTTCCTTCTCCAGCGCGGCTTTCACGGTTTCAAATCCGGACGCTTCTTCCAGAACTTCCGGCCCGTGGGCCTGCCCGCGTCGGCCAGGGATAGTCGCGATCATCCCATTCAGCGGCCATTGCCGCGAGCTTCTGGCGCCGGTCGGCAAGTATGGCGCGCGCGCCGGCGCCGGCGGCGAGATTATGCATTTCCCACGGATCGCTTTGCCGGTCAAAGAGCTGCGCGGCGCCGCCGGCATATTCAATGAGCTTGTAGCGCCGGTCGCTTATCCCGCGAATGCTTGCTCCATACGCCAGGTAAAGCGCTGAGCGGATTTCCGCCGAGGGATCGCGGAAACATGGGCGCAGGCTTCTGCCCTCCACCGACTCCGGCGGCGCCAGGCCGGCCAGGTCGCAGAGCGTGGGAAAAATATCCAGCAAATACACCATCTGATCGCGCCGCTCGCCCCGGGGAATCCCCGGGCCTGCGAAAACAAGGGGCACACGCACGCTGTGCTCGTACAGGCTCTGCTTCCCCATCAGACCGTGCTGGCCGACCGCCAGGCCATTGTCGGAGGAAAACACAATGATGGTCTGGTCGCGCCGGCCGCCGGAGCGCAGGGCGCTCATCAGCCGGCCAAAGGCGTCATCCAGGTGGGAAATCATGGCGTAGTATTCCGCCAGGTGGCGCCGGATTTCATCCGGCCGGCGCGGAAAATCCGCCAGGAGCTCGTCCCGGACGCGGAGCGCTCCGGTATCAATGGCGTGCTCGGCAGCGAAGTTGGCGGGCAACTCGATCCTGGCGGGATCGTACATTTTCCGAAATTTTTCCGGCATGGTCCGCGGGTCGTGCGGCGCCATGAGGGACACATACAGAAAGAAAGGCCGCGCGCCGTCGTCCGTCTGGAGAAACCTTATGGCCGCATCCACGAAGAGATCGGTTGAGTGCTTGCCGGCGGTGATGTGGTCGCAATCGCGGAACTCCAGCCGGTTGGAATGGAAGGGGTCGGGCACGTAGGGGCAGCGGCCATCGTATTGGCCGGCGGGATCAAAGGCGTAGGCCGGCACGTTCCAATGATCGCCCATGCCGCAGAGGAAAATTTCGGCGCCGCAGTTAAAACTGCGGGCATACGCCCGGCGGCCGTTATGCCATTTGCCGATGCCGCAGGCGGTGTAGCCGGAGCGCCGCAAACATTCGCCCAGGGTAATATGCGCGTCAGGAATTTCCTGGCCTTCGCGCTCGAGGTGAAACAAGGTCCGTCCGGTGTGGAGCATGGCGCGGCTGGGCATGCAGACGGCCGGGCAAGTTCCGCCGGGAATGTGGGCCTGGGTGAAGACCGTGCCGTCGCGCGCGAGCTGATCCAGGTGCGGGGTCTGAACCGGCAGGCGGGAAAGCGCGCCAAGCGTGTCAAAACGCTGGTCGTCGGTGAAGAAGAACAGGATATTAGGTTTGGCCTTAATGCGGTTTTATCCCAACCGCCGCGAATCGAGCTCGCGCGGAAGCACATCGCCGGTGCGCAGGAAGTAATCCAGGAGCAGCGTCTCCAGGCGGCGCTCGATCGCGGCGCAGAGCGGCTGGCCGCTCAAGTTCCGCGTTTCGCCGGGGTCAGCCGCAAGATC
>JACPGM010000166.1 GCA_016188985.1 Lentisphaerota bacterium
TGCCCGCGTCCGAGGAGGTGAAAACATAATGGGCGACGTTGCTGGAAGACAGCAGATCTCCTGATTCGACTAAAACGGTTCCGTTTGTGGTTAACAAATTCAAAACAAGAGCGGCGGAGCGGGACGCTCCTGCCCTACCGTCAGAATAACTTAGCGCATAGGCCAGATTTTGGGTCTGCAAGATGGTCCGATCCAAATCTACCGCAAGGCTACCGTCATTGAATCGGTAAGCGCCGAGAAACCATGCACAAGAAAATTCGTTTGTAGTTTTAGGCAAGAGCCAGTCAATATAGACATAGTTGTTCGCGTCTCCGGCAGATAACACTTCTTGATAATCCTGGCCGCCATTGGAATCGGTCGCCATCCTGTCGCCATCGCTATCGTTGAACTCAATTCCGATATTATCGGAACCCGCCCCGACCCAGACCAAAAGCGCGCTCAGCACTATGCCGATAAAGAAAGCAACCCGGATATGATTCATGTCCTCAGCATCCTATGTTTTTTCGCGCGCGGGAATCGGACGGGAAAAGAGTGGAACGGAAAACCCAAGGAAGCAGAGAAAATGCTTGCAGGAACGATAAGCGGAAAAAACTTGACTTTTCCGGAAAAAGCGTCCGCACGGATTAGACTGTGGACTGTGGACTGTGGACTGTGGACTGTGGACTGTGGACTGTGGACCCGTCTTTGCCAAGGCTCCGCCGGGCAGGCCGTGAACCATGAATAAGACGGTTGCTTGGCCAATAAAAGCAGCTACTCGGCCTCGGCTGTGCTAACCTGCTGCCTGCCATAAGTTTAGCTACCATCAAAACTACCCCATTATTTGGCCCAAATAAGCAACAACTACACCAATCTGCCTGTCAATTTACCCAGATCCCCAACCCCTGTCAACTTTATTTTCAACTTTTTTCGAGGGTAATAATTCTCCTGTAATTTGCCGCCGGAAGAGCCTACGATGCTCTCGCGCAATTCCCTGCAAGCGCTCAGCGCCATGTTTGACCTGCAACAATATCTGGACAGTCAGCGCCGGCGGATCAATGCCGCCTTGGACCAGCGCCTGCCGGCCGTGACGGAGCGGCCCTCGGCGCTCCACCAGGCCATGCGCTATAGCGTCTTAGCGCCCGGCAAGCGCCTGCGCCCGGTGCTGTGCCTGGCGGCGGCGGAGACAATCGGCCGCTCCGATGATACGGCGCTCACCGCCGCCCTGGCAATCGAAATCCTGCACACCTATACCCTGATTCATGACGACCTGCCCAGCATGGACGATGACGCGCTGCGCCGCGGCCAGAAAACCTTGCACATTGTGGCGGGGGAAGCCAATGCCATTCTGGCCGGTGATGCGCTCCTGACCCTGGCCTTTGAATGGCTCGCGGAAGTATGCGCGCCGCCGCCTTATCCGCCTAATCAGCTCAGCCTGGAACTCGCGCGCGCCGCGGGCAGCCGCGGGCTGATCGGCGGTCAGGTGGAAGACTTGGCCGCCGAGGGCCAGGGGGCCAATGCCGACACTGTGGATTATATCCACCGCCACAAGACTGCCGAGCTCATCCTTGCCACCGTGCGCATGGGCGGCATCGCGGCGGGGGCTACTCCAAGCGAATTGGCCGCCTTGAGCGCCTATGGCGAAAACCTCGGCCTGGCTTTCCAGATAGTGGATGATATCCTGAATGAAACCGCGACCGCCGCCGCCCTGGGCAAAGCCGCCGGCAGCGACCGCGCGCGCGGCAAAATGACGTTCGTGGCCGTGCACGGCCTGGAGGCCGCGCGAACGCGGGTTGAGCAGCTTACCCGAGAAGCTCTATCGGCGCTGGAGCTCTTGCCCAGGGCGTCAGAACCGCTGGCCGAGCTGGCCCGGTTCATCAGCTCAAGGGGCTGTTGAAATTATGCCTATGCGCTTTTTTAAACTGCTCGTTGAGTGGGTCCAACGCACGTCTTGGGCGCGGTTGGTGGCCGGGACCGCCATTGGAATTATCATCTGGAAATTTTCCGCGACGTTTGTGCAGGATCTCCTGGTCTACGGCGCTTTTCTGTTCGCCCTGCGGCGTGTCTCGCGCGGCGCGGCGGCCTGGAAACAGCTCCCCGGCATCGCCTTTATCGTGGTGCTCATGCATATGATTCTGTCGCTGCCGTTTTCCAGCAACCCGGCGCTGTCGCTGCGCGACTTTAGCGGCATGCTGAAGATCTTTGCGGGCGCTTTCGCCATTCCGGTTGTTTTTAATACGCGCGAAAGAATTGAAACGGCGCTCTTTTACAGCGCCACGGCCATCGCCCTGGTCCTGGGCTACGATTTAATTCGATTGACCGTTGCCCTTGGGGCAAACCTCCTGAGGGAAGCGCACGGCTTCCGGCCGTTCATTCTCAACCATTCCAACGTGGCCAGCATGATGGCGGGCGCTTGCGTGTTTGTATTCTTTTATTTCTTCTGGCAATGGCGGCGCTCGTTCTGGCGGGCGGCAGGGTGTCTCGGCGGAGGGCTGCTCTGCCTTGCTTACCTGGTTCTGCTGACCTCGCGCGGACCACAAATTGCGTTTGCCTTAACAACGGTTTTCGCCGGAGTGCTCATACCCCGCCGGGGACTTAA
>JACPGM010000027.1 GCA_016188985.1 Lentisphaerota bacterium
GCCCGCGGGTCATAGAGCCGGCATAAAAGTTTGATCAGCGTGGTTTTGCCGGAGCCGTTCCGGCCCACCAAAGCGATTACCTGTCCCGGCGCCAGCGTCAGATTAACGTCGGAGAGCACATCCTGGGAACTGCCGGGGTAAGCGAAGTTAAGGTGCTCCAAAACGATGCCGTGCTTAAACTCCCTGGGCAGGCGCTTGGGTTGCAGCGGCGCCGTGATAGAGGGCTTCAAGTCGAGGAAGGAATAAAAATTTCCGAGGAAAAGATTGTCTTCGTAGAGCGCGGCCAGGCTGCTGAGAATAGACTGCAGGGTGCTAAGCCCGGTCTGAAAGCCCTGGTAATACATTACCAGGCCGCCGATGGTAATTGAGCCGGAGAGAGCCTGATAAGCAATGAAGGCCAGCGTGCCGAAGACGGCCGCGGTGGCCGCGGCCTGAACTAAAAAATCCGCCAGGGAATGATGGCGCGCAAGCGTCAACCGGCTCTGGCGCAACTCCCGCCGCAGGTTGCGAAAACGTTCTTGAAAGAGCGCCCCGAGGTTGAACAGCCGCACTTCCTTGGCATGGGCGGCATCCGTAAGGATTTCGTTGAAATACCAGGATTTTCGTTCGGTTTCGAGCTGCTGCTGCCTCAGACCATAAAATTTGCGGGAGAAAACAATCCGGACAATAGCGCCCGGCAGAGCCACCAGGAAAAGCACCACGGCCAGCAGCCAGTTAAATGAGAACAATAAAGCGGCAATGCCCAGAAAAGAAAGGCCGTTTTGCCCTAACTGGATCAGGCCATTGACGATGCGGGTGGGGCGGTAGGGCGCTTCGGCCTGGGCCTGATGCAGGGTATCGAAATAACGCGGGTCTTCATAATAGGCCAGGTCCACGGCGATGGATTGCGCATGCAGGCGGTCGGCCACGGTGTCGGTCACAATCAGCGCCTGGGCTTCTTCCGCCAGTTCCGTCAGGGAGCGGCAGATGACCGCCAATAGCGCCACGGCGAGCGCCAGAAGAATCCAGAGGAGCGCTTGTTGAAAAGCGGCGGTTTTATCGGCGGCGGATAATCCGGCCGCGACCGCATCCACAATCTGCTTCATCAGGAAGAGCGCGGTCAGCGGAATCAGGCCCTGCAGGACGATCAGGCCGAGGTTGATGCAAGTCCAGCCTGGGGCGCTTTGCCAGACCAGCCGCGCGGCCCGATCCAGTCCGGCAACCTGGCGGGAGATTTTTCCGGAAATTGTTTTGTCAATCATGCCGAAAGGTTGGGGCCTTATGAATTATTTATGCACCCGTGCCTGTTTGCCGCCGGCCGCTGCTACCCGTTGGTGGGCCACCTCGCAAAAGTACCGGCACCAGCCGTCCATCTGGCCGTGTTCCAGGTAAGCGTGCGCGGGACACCACATGCACAGGTCAAGTAGCGGACAGACGCAACACTTTTTCAGGAACTGCTCGTTGGTTGAGCACAGCGCCAGCACTTGGGGTACCAGACGCTGCCAGGCTTCCGCCAGTGTCCCTTGGCGCAGATCATAGAGGCAATCCGGATGCCACAGGGAGGGACAAAGGCGGAACAAACCGTTAGCGCTGACGGCAAAACTGGCGTGCCCGGCGCCACAATGAAAGAGGCAATTAACCGGCTCATCGTCCCGGTGGGGAGCGATAAGTGTGTCGCATTCTTTCGCCACTACAGCGGCGCGCTGTTCATCGGCCTGTTCCACCGCCGCGACCGCGGCTGGGCTAAGCCGTTCCGCGCGGATTTCGGCATTGCGTTTGCGGTTGCCATCAAAGCGCAAGTGCAGGAATGGATCAAAACGGAAGAAGTCCTTGGTATGGGCTCGGCAGAAACCGGCGATGGCCGCCAATTCAGCCTGGTTGGAGCGCAGGGCCATGGCCTTGAGCCGCACCTTTATGCCGGAGGCCAGCAACAGATCCAGGCCGCGGCGGAACGCGGCAAAGGAACCTCTCCGGCGCGTTATGCGCTCATAGGTTTCCTTGGTCACGCCATAAACGGTAACCTCGATATCGCGCGGCGGATATTGGCGGAATAGCCGGATGTGCTTTTCCGAAACGAGGCAGGCATTGGTAAAAACCGATACCAGGAGGCCTTTCCGCTTCAGACACAGGTAGAGGTCAAAGAAATCTTTGCGCAAAAGCGGCTCGCCGCCGGTAATCAGGCACCAGAGGGCGCCCAGCGCCACGGCCTGGCCGGCAATATCGCTTATTTCGGCCAGGGATAATTCGCTGCGGCGCGCAGCAGAGTCGTCCGCCGGCAAATTGAGGCAGCAGTGCCGGCAGGCGTTATTACAGCGCGCCGTCACTTCCAGATCGAATTCAAATGGGATGCGCTTGACTTCGGTCTTGGCCCACAAGGAAAAATCAGGAAGCGATTGCAATGCTATGAATTTATTGCGCACCGGTCCGTCTCAGGGTTGCTCCGTTTTTCCGGTCATAGTGCGAGTTATTTTCCATTGGCCATTTTTTTTGGCCAGAAATATCCATTGCTTCATGGTCCGGTTGTCGCGCTGAGTGGAGCAAGTTTGAATACAAAGGGCATGGCCCCGGTCCAAAAGTTCAAAGCGTTGAGCCACGGGGTTGGCCTTGGTCTTTTTAATTTTACCGCGGCCGCCGCCGGCGGCATTAAAATTGGCCAGGAGGCGCTTTAATTCCGGCATTTGATCGCCTCGGTCCCGGCCAAAGCCCCGGGTTAAGAGCGAATGGGCCGATCCGTCGTTCCCTACGACCCAGCAAGGCCGATTTAATTCTTCGGCGATGCGATAAGCCGGTACTTTCTGTAAATCGCGCAGCAGATCATCAAAGGCTACCGCCGGAACTAAAAACAAGTCGGCGGCCGGCCAGCGGACCAAGGCTGCGCGGCCGGCTTGGATGAAATCGCCGACCTGAAGTAGTCCGGCGCAGAAGATGTTGCCCCCATAAGTTTCATTCTTGACTGGGAAAACCTGGTGGCAATTGGCAAAGGCGGGTGCTTGGGCCTTGACCGCTGCAGCCAGGCGTTCCGCCGCGGCTTGGGAAGTCAGCCAGATAACCTGGCGGTAATGGCCGCCGGCGTTCTTCAAGTTTCCGCACAAAGTTAAATTCATGATCGTCTTAATGGCTATGTCCGGCGGCGCCCGCATGTCCGGCATAGCCAGAAGCGGAATCGGATGTTTCCGCCGCATGCGCGCAACGAAATCCGTGAAGTCGGCCAGGGGGCACTGCAGGTCCCTAAGCATCTCAGGTGGGGCATGCTTGGTATAACCGGGCCACCAAATGATCGTGGACTTTGCTCCCTGCGCCACGAAATTAGCATAAGTGCGCTCCAGATCGCGCCAGCCGCAAAGCTCCGGCAAAGTCACGATCGCCCCGATCAGGCTGAGGCGGTGTTCCCTGATTAACGCTAAGGCATTAAGCGCGCGCAGGGCGTCGCTTTCTTTTTTCTTGAAGATGTATGCCCAGAGCTCGGGGCGGGTTGAATGCATGGACACGGTCAGCTCAATGGGACGGAATTGCGCCAGGTTCTTCAGAAAAGTCGCATCCAACATTGAGCCGTTGGTGGTAAAGCAGAGGGGGTTAGTCAAAAAGCGGCGCCGGATCAACTCAAGGATTTTGAAGAAATCCGGATGCAGAAACGCTTCGCCCTCGCTGATCCGGCCCGGCAAACTGTCGCTCAACCTGATCGGTCCGGCGTAATGGGAAAGCATCAGGCTTAACTGGAGTTTGATATCAGCGAGGTCACGGAAAATATTGCTGGTGACGGCAAATGGGTTTTGCCTGTTCGAGCAGAATATGCAGCGACTGTTACACACCGCGCTAATGGACAATTGCGCAAAGTCGCGGTTAGTAGCCAGCCATTCATCGAAAAATATGCTTTCGGCCTTCATCGCTGCTTAAGCAGGTTCACGGTTAGACAGTTCGCAGTTCGGAGTTCAGAGTTCAGGGTTCACGGTTCACAGTTCATCCTTCTTCGTCCCGATACGCTCCGCGATCGGGACTACGCAGGACAAGCAGTTCACGGTTCGCAGTTAGACGCTTTCCCGTAAAGCACACGTTTTTGCGTGTATCTTTGAATAAGAATATCCAATATCCAACACTCAATAACCAATGATGAAAAAAGGAAACAAAAACACCCCTTACACGTTGTCTGCGATTCTCTTAACTTGGTTATTGGATATTCCTTGTTGAATATTGGATATTGTGTTGGATAATGGGTTGCGGGCATAGCCCGCATTGGATTCTACTTTAAACTGTTGGCCTTCAAACTCTGCGGAAACTTCGCCACAAAAATCCGACCGACAAGCGCGCCAGAGAAAGCAAGCCCAGACGGGAAAGTAAGGCCAGCAATAATCGTTCCCGCCCAAAGCCGAAGCGTTTCCGGGCGCCATTGTGCTCGACCTGCGTCACAAGGCCCAGTACCTGCTCGGCGCGGATCAGCCCATCCGCTTGTTGGGCGCTATCGCCGCGCAGCAGGTAACCATCCCGTCGGCTGGCAATTATGCGGTGCACGCGCAGCGCTTGCGTGGCCGGGTGCCGGAAGGCAATGACATCCCCGAGTTGCGGCGGCCGGGATGTTATTGGACAGACCATGATTACATCCCCATCGCGGATGACCGGCGCCATGCTGAAGCCCCGGGCGCGGAAGCGGCAGGGCAAATTGCGCTCAAGGGTCGCGCTTAATAAATCGCGCAAAGCCGCCCCGGAAAGCGCGAGCGCGTCAGCCGACTCAACATAGCGACAAGGGTCAGGGCCGGCAAAGAAATTAAATGAACAATGACGCTGGAAATTTTGCCGTTTCCGTAAGGCGCGCGCGAAGGCGCAATACCTGGAAGGTATTGCCCTTCGCGCGGAACGCCACGGAACGGTAAAATAGCCTGCGCCCGTATGGGTTGCGTCCGTTTTCGCCCGGGGCGGTGTTGCCGCAAGCGGCACGTACCTTTCAGGTACGCCTCCGCTTGCGGCGCCTTGCCCGGAGCGAAAACTGGCGCAATCATTGTTCATTTAATTTCTTTGCCGGCCCTTAGGCGCTGGTGACGGCAACGAGCATTCTCCGCTTAAGCAATTCTTTCACCAAACCGAGCACGTCTTTTCCAATTTCACCGGGCGCTGATTTATATTCTCCGGCCAAATTCTGAATTACCTGCCGCAGGCTGGTTTTGCCGTCCAGGCGCTTCCAGATGGCCCGGCCGGTTTCGTTGAGCGTGAATAATTCGTCTTCCAGGTCGCCGATTCCGGCCACGAGCGGCACAATAATCAATTCGCCCTCGATCTCCCTGGCCACCACGTCTTCCGAGGGAGCGTATAATTCATCCAGCTTGATGTTTATTGCCATGTTGCCCCTCCGTATCTACTCAGGCAGGTGCGATCACCGAAGCCTGACAGATTTTTTTACCACGGATTACACTGATTTCACGGATGAGATCAATGAAAGATATTTCTCCCTATCCGTGCCATCCGGTGCGCCGTGGTGAATAGTTACGCCCCTTCTTCTTTCAAGCGCCTGATTCTTGCTTGCCAATCCTTAACTTTCCAGGCCTTTTCGCCCGCGGCCAGCAGACCCAGGTGGCCGGCCTGAGCATGGGCCACCTGGCAGAGATATTCCACCGGCCGGTCGAGCGCGCCGTGTTCCGACCAGGACTTTGCCGGGCACTGTTCGCAAAGACCTTGCAGAAAACAACGCGCGCAGCGCTCCAGGTATTCCGGGTTCGCCGCCCGCATACCTCGCACCCGGGACAATACCACCTTCAGCGCCTCCCGGATAGAGCCATTTTTCAGGTCATAAGCCAGGTCGGGATAACGCAGCGGCAAGCAAGCATGAAACCGGCCATAAGCATCCACGCAGCCGCTATGGCCTGCTCCGCAGGCAAAGAGCTTGGCGCCGCGCGGCCCGGTAAACTTCCGGCAGAAACCGGCCATCTCCCGGCAATAGCGCTCCGGCTGCCGCGTAATAATTGCCAAGCCTTCTTCCGGCGTCACCCGCAGTCCGGCGATCTGCCTGTTTTTCACTTCGGTGTCGCGCCGCTTGCGCAGATCGAAAAACTTGGCTGCAACGAAGGGCAAGCCGGCCATTCCCGGCATGGCTTCCGCCCAGGCAGCCAGCTCAGGCATTTCCTGTTTGTTGGGCGGCAGTAACGCGCCTTTCAATATAAATGGTATTTTCCGTTCTAAAAGCAAGGCGATTCCCCGGCGGAACTCAGCATGGGCGCCGGGCGAGCGCGTCACGGCCTCGCAGGACTCCGGCCGCAGCCCGTAGACTGAGATTTCCAGCGCCTCCCGCGGCGGGATTCTGGAGAGCAGATCGGCCAGTTGCGGGGTGATCAAGCGCCCATTAGTAAAAATGAGCACGGCTAATCCCAGCCGGCGGGCAAAGAGGTACAATTCCGCAAAATCTTCCCGCAGCAACGGCTCGCCGCCGGTAAAGCGGACGGTAATAATGCCCAAGTCGGCGGCCTGGCGCAGGATCCTCTTCCATTCGATGGTTTTCAGCTCGCGCGTCTTGGCCCGGGCATCGTCGGCACTCAGGTTGATATTGCAATGGATACAAGCGTTATTGCAGCGCTCGGTCAGCTCAATATCCAAGCGCTCGGGAACCAGGGAAGCTCGCCGCCAGAAAGGACTACTGGTTAACTCCCGCTTGACTACATAACTCTGTGCGCTCATAAGTAATGCGTCAGTTATTGGAGGGAGTATGAATACGGCTGTGCCGGCTGCGAGGCTTAGCCGACACCGCCGAGATTCCTCGCTAACACTCGGAATGACCGTTGCGGTGTGTCATGTCGAGCAAAGTCGAGACATCTCCGCTTCAGTGGTATACCTCTTGTTGCCCCCCAATAACTGACCGGTTACGCTCATACTTAAAACGTTGCAACAGCTCAATCACTTTATCGCTCTTGTCCGACTGCAGACGGTAAACCGGCACGGTCCGGACGATCTTTTCCGCCAGAACCATGATTTTTTCCCACCAGTCGGCGGTAACCAGCGGCCTGATTACCAGAAAGAGCAATCTCCGGACAATTTCCTTCGGCTCGGCAATCCGCGTCAAGGCCGTCGTGCGGGCTTGCTCCAAGAACATGATCGCGCTCAGCGGAGCCGAGGCCGCGGAGACAATCGGAACGCGGCCATTGCTCCAGGTGCCGTGAATGCGGAAGCCTTCCGGCCAGCCGCGGACAATCATGCGATCATCACCCAGTAATTCTCCCTCCGCGCGCAATTTTGTTACCAGCGTGGATTTACCCGCGCCGGCATGACCCGCGAACAGCAGGCCTTTGCCCGCCAGGATCATGCCGGCCGCGTGCAGGTAGCAGGCCCGGCGATCAGCCAGTACCCGCGCCAGGAGAATCTGGTCGGTAGGAAAAAGGGTCAGGGCGTTGATGTGCGGCTGCTGGAATATTTCCGCGCCGGCGTGATAGATCTGGGCGCGGGTATGGTCCTGGTTAAAAACCGCCACACTGTGCACCTTTGGCTTATTTGCCTGAATACCGGTATAAATCCAGGAATGGTTGCCCTGGTAAATCGCCCAGGGTACTCGGCGATAAACTTCCTTGCCCAGGTCCTGGCCATTGAGTTCAGGCAGGGAAAAATGGTGGTGAATCATAATGGTATCCGTCCCGGGACCCGCGACCTGGAAATTTTTGAACTTGGCGGCAAAAGTCCGGTCGCTGATGGGCAGATCGGCGTCAATCTGAATGGTAAGCCCGGCGATCTGATAATAGCGGCGATGGGTTTGGCGCCAGGCTTGCCGGTAACGCCTGGTGGCGCGGGCTACTTGGCAAAGATATTCTACCTTGGCCGAATAGCGGCGGTGTTCCAAATAAGCATAGACCGGGCACCAGCGGCAATCGGCGCGCAGCTCGCAAGCGCCGCAATTCCGGGCATACTCCCGACCGCCGCACACCTTGCCGGAGAGCGCCGGAATGAATTTCTCCCAGGCCTCCTGGAAAGTCCCCTGGCGCAGGTTGTAGCGCAAAGCCGCATCCTTAATAAAGCAGCAGAAGCTCATCCGGCCATAGGGATCAATATGGAAATCGCGGCGCTCGGCGATACACCCGGCAAAAAGACGCTCGTCCTTCAGCGGCAATGCGTCAGTTATTTTGGGGACAGGAGGTAGGGCGCGTTCGCCTGCCCGCAATGCTACGCATAGCGTTGTAGGCGGGCCGAACGCGCCTGCCTGCGCCGAAGCGGCTTCGGCAGGCAGGCCGCGGACGGTCCCGCCGAGGCGGGATTCCGCCTTATGCGGATCCGCCTGTGGTGGAAAACTCGGCGCTTGCCCCGCCCTGTGGCGGGGAGCCGTCCCTTCCACCCTGGCGGATCCGCCTGCCGGCGGAACCATCACATGACCACCTCGTAACTGCCC
Source organism: Lentisphaerota bacterium (assembly GCA_016188985.1). GTDB lineage: Bacteria > Verrucomicrobiota > Kiritimatiellia > JAAZAB01 > JAAZAB01 > VSJD01. The sequence goes on from JACPGM010000027.1 coordinate 8,330, forward strand.
CATTACCTTCAGCGGCTTTTTGGGAAAACAGTCTTCCGGCGCTCCATCTTCAAAAGAGTTGGGCGGGTCAAGGGCAATCACCGCAGCCGGATCCAATCGCTGGGCGCTGATTTCGCGGTTGCGGCCGGCCGCGCCGCAAGCCGACAGATACAGCCAGGCAGCGCCCACCCGGTAGCGCCCGCTTAAGCGTTCGGCCAGACGCACCATCTCCGGCCACTGATGGAAATTGGCCCGCATCGGAATCAACTGCACCATGAAGCCCGCGCCGGCTTCCTTGAGGTAAGCCATCCCGCGCAGGGCGGCGTCAAACGATCCCGGAGCGCGGGTAATCTGATCCTGGACTTCCGCGCGATTGCCATACAGGGCAACTAATTTGACCCCTGGCCGCTTCAACAGCCGGGCGATGGCCGGGGTTATCAGCGTGCCGTTGGTGTTCAGGGTGTAGGATACGGCTTTACGCGTCAGATAATCGAATATCTCGGCAAAATCCGGCCTGAGCAGCGGCTCGCCGCCGGAAATGGACCAGCGGTTACAACCCATTGCGCGGGCTTCATCGGCAATCCGGCGAATCTCGGCAAACGAAAGTTCATTGCGGACAAGGCGGATGTCGGCCGGCAGACGCAGCCAGCAATGGCGGCAATTGGCATTGCAACGATAGGTGAGGTCAATCTCGCCGGAAAGCGGGAGGCGCGGTAGGGCTTTTAGGCAGTTCACGGTTAGGCAGTTCATCCTTCTTCGTCCCGATGCGCTCCGCGATCGGGACTACGCAGGACAAGCAGTTCACGGTTAGACAGTTCACAGAACCGCCGTTGGCGTGCAGGGAACAACAACATGTATAAATTTTTCGTGGCGAAAAATTTATTTAGATATCGAGCCGCGGCTGGCTACGACGTGCCTACCGCCGAGCAATTACTACCTGAGCACGAACCTTTGGATGCGGCTTTACACGCGTTCTTGCTAGTGCCTGCCCCGGATATCGAGGTAGTCTTACAGTTAGCCAGGACATTTTCTTCCGGCGCGCCCCGGCCCAGCACGATCAATTGCGGTCTAATCCAGCGCTTCTCATTATTGGCCATTGTTTTTTCTCCTTTCTTCGACTTAAAAAAACACTCTTCTCCGGTAATCAAAATATATCGGCGGCGCCCGTGGGTCAACAATTAAACTACATGGCTAAATTTCAGGCAGGCGCAGAACCTGCCACCGCATATTCCAGCGAGCGCGGATTTTCCATGCGCCGGGAAGCATCGAGAATCTCCAGGCCAACCACGTTGCCATCCCGGTCGAAGTCCAGAATTACCCCCGGCTTTTCCTCATCGCTTTCTTCAATCGGCGAATTACTGAAAAGAATACGCATTACGTCCACGTCTGGATCATAGGTGACCTTCATGGCTTCCTCCAATATTTCTCAATCTTGCTCGTTCGGTAAACTGTCACCACGACAGCTGGATCAACATCGTCGGCGACAATCGCGCGCACCAGAAAGATTTTGCCCTCCTCAAACTCCACGCGCGACTGATAGGCATGTCGGCCGCCCTTCTCCAGGACGACCTGCTCTGGCCTGCTCAAAACAGATTGAACCAACGCCTCCGAAATTTGGCGTCTGCGCATTTCGTCCTTAGCATGCTTGGACAAAATGGATCTCATCCCGGCTTCTTCAGGGGCGCCTTCTTTTTCTTCGCTTTGACTTTGCGCAAGTATGTCACGTCCGATTGATGGCGCGGATCGTCCATCCTGGCCTTGATGTCGAGCAAGCCGTCGAGATCAATCCAGTTTACCGGCGCCTGGCCATACGTGGCGCGGATTCGCCTGCGCCAGGCCTCCTCAAAAACCGGTCCATCCACGTGCGTCAGAATATCAATCCGGTTCGGGGCGACGCCAATCTGTAAAACCTGGTCAGCCTGGTCTACGTCCAGAAGCTGCGGGCTGCCGAATTCCGCAAGCGCCAGATTAACTTTTCTCAAGTTCTCCGGATCGCAGCCCACCCAGACATCCATATCTTTGGTGTACCTTGGTTTAACGTGAAAAACAAAAGCCAAACCGCCGATCACGAGGCACTTTACGCCATGTTTGTCAAACAGCGTCAGCATGTCTTCGAAATCCGGTATCATGGCTTACTCGGCATCAAACATCCTGTTACGGCCACGCACCTTGTCCAGATCATTCCTAAGCTCTACCAGGGCCAACAGTCTCATTTCCGGCGTTTGCTTCTGCCAGAACTCAAAATCCCATTGATCGGCATCGGTATGATCCTTGGCCCGGTGCGCCACGATGCGCTCACGTCTGGCCGCACAGCGCTGTGCCAGGTTATCCATCCGCACGGCCGGCGGGCGGGCGGGCCAGCCCGGCTTCTTGCGAAGATGTCGCCTTGTTCTACTTGCGCGTATGTTCACGGGCAATTACCCATCCTCAATTCTTTGCCTGGGCGTTGCTGCTCCGGAAAGAGAGCGAGATAAACTAATATTCGCGGGATATTTTCACACATTACCGGCAAGAATGTCTATCAATACAGCGTCGTGGTGGATCCGCCGCTACGCGCCAGCACCACAAAATAATGGCTGCGGCTGGCCGCGTCATCCGGGTTGTATAGCCCAACCATGCTATAACCGGACAGGGATGCGCTTTCAAATACAGTGACGATAACAAAGTAATCAGGGGCCGTGGCGGGAATCTGCTGAAAAAACAATAACCCATCGCTGACGCCGTTGGCGTTTTGCACCGTCATGGTAAAAACATAAATGGAAGGATAAACCTCATAAAGGGTATCCAGAAAATAACTGTCGCCAAATCCGGTTACTAAACTGGGGGTCTTGGAAACCGTAGCGGCTGTAGCGGCCGCCCCGGAAACATCGGCGCCGCCGTTCCGGCCGGTTTCCTGGCCGGAGCGGGAATAAGGCTGGGCTGAACTCACTGTCTGCAGAGAGATTGAATCGTTCAGGTGGAAAATATCGCCGCCGCGCGGGTTGTCGCCGATATACCCGAGCAGAGCGCTGGCCGGACCGAGGTTCCAGGCATAACTGATAGTGCAGGAGAAACCAAAAAGTATTAAATTAACATTGCCGTTGGCCATATCGAACAACACCAGCGCCTTATCCGGCAAATAATTGCCGCCTGAATCGGTTAAGGTTGCCAGCATAACGAATTGATTCTTATACATAAAACCACCGGCCGTGTTGACCACGAACATGTTGCCCAGCCAGTCATCGGCCACGCGATAGATTCCCCCGCGGGCCGTGGCGGCTAACATCATCGTGCTGATCAAAACGACCAATATTTTTTTCACTTCAGCCTCCCATCGGATAATAGCGTTGGACGAAAAAACTCCCATCCCTGGCGAACCGCCCGGTTAGGCCGTTCAAAAAAGTTTGACTTAGATCGTTCCAATAAAACCCTGGCCTGCGGCTGGGCAGGCATACGACAGTTTTGCGGAGAAGATGAAAAACTGTAGGCCGTCATAATATGACGGCATCCGCTGCCCGCATATTATGCGGGCCTACAATAATGAACAATGTTTAGGTTACGGGCATAGCCCGCCTAAGGACAAATGGACGGTGTTTTTGCCCTGTTTAGTCCACGGGACAGTGCAGACCTGCCGGACTTAGAAATCACTTCCTCGCCAGGGCGCGGACGCCCAAGGAAATAGCAAAGAGCAGGCAGACGGCGCTGAAGCCCAGGAACGACCGGGCTTGCAGGCCGTAGCAAAGGGGCGTCATCTGCCAGTGGGAGATTATGCCCGCAATCAGGCTCAGCGCGGCCACGACAATCAGGGCATCAATAACTACCTTCATCCCGCACCTCCTTTTTTATCACTTGAGCATAAACTATGCCCGGTCATAAGCGATTTGTCAACGCCAAAGTAACCTGTCAGTTATTGGGGGGCAACCAGAAGTATACCACTGAAGTGGAGATGTCTCGACTTCGCTCGACATGACACGCAGACACGGTCATTCCGAGCGTTAGCGAGGAATCTCGGCGGTGTCGGCTAAGCCTCGCAGCCCGGTAATAGGCCTTGCGCGCAGTCGGCGGCGGAGCGTCGTTGATTTCCAGCTCGAAGGGCAACGTTAGCGTGACTTTTTTTATCACGATGCCGTTACGGATGATCAAAACTTCCGCCTTTTCGCCAGGAATCTTTGCGGAGACCCGCAGGGAAATATTGACGGCGCCATTAGTGAGTTGCCCGGTCTGGCCGCTGGCGCAGCCGGCGACCTGCCACAAATCAAGCTGCAGCGCTTGCCCGGCCCAGTTATGGCGCGCATAGAAGAATCCGCGGCGGATTGATTCCAGCAGGGCGGCTGGTTTCTTTTCCGGGGCCCAGACAACGGTCTCGACATTGGCCAGCCGCTCGCCGGGACCTTCGGCCCGATAGATCCTTTCGCCGAAGCACCAGACGGGCTCGTCCCTTTGGCCCGCAAGATGTTGTTGCAGCACGCGGTCCCAGACTGAGCCGGGGTCAACGAACTTGTTTTCGCCTTCATTGACGCCGGCGAACCCGGTCCAGCCTTTGGTCGCCAGCAATACTTCCGGGTAGGGCCGGGTATCAACGGCAAAGGGAACGCCAAGATACCGGAACTCCTGGTGATCGGCCGCTTCGGGATGCGCCCAGAAATTGAGCAATTTTCCCGATTTTCCGCCAGAGGCGGATCCCTGGCCGAGCTCGGGCAGGCTGCCTCTGGCAGAAAGCGCGGTCAGCGCGCGCTGCTCAAAACGCGCGGGATCATCGGGGCTGTAGATGTCGAAAGCCGGCGCCATCAGCGCCGCGGTGTTGATGGCCGCCATCAGGAGGAACAGTGGCAAAATCAGTCCCAGCAGGAAAGCGCGCCGGATTTGTCCGGCCGTGTAACCCGATTGGCGCGCCAGCCGGCGCGGCAGGATCAGGGTGGCCAGGCCCGCGGCGATAAAGAGCGCCAGCAAGAGCCGCGTGCCGATGATCCAGGCGGAATGGCGGCCCGGCGTGTAGCCGCTGGTTAAAGGCAATTGCGCTAACGTCCGTGGATCATAGGTTCCGAGGACAATAAGATTGCGCTGATGATTATGGCAGATCAGGTTGGTTTGCAGCAGCGCGCCGCTCCAGAAAAAACGCGGGATGATTTCCACGCCGGGGATGTATAAAACGTCCGCTTGCCGCTCATTTTCCCGTTGCACTTCCGCGAGATAGCGTTTGGCTCCGAAAGCCAGCACCGAGGGCGCCTGCCGGCGGCGAAGATAGAAAATATGGCGCAGGGGCGGTAGGCCGAATTCAATGGAGGTCAACAGGTTATCGCTTAGAAAGATGGCATCAACCTCCTGCGTCCGGGCAATTTGGGTCAGCTCCGGCAACGAGTATTGGCCGCTGGACATCCGTGTATGGACGTGCATAATGCAGGAGAAAGCGGTGTTGGTTTGGCCAGGCGCCGACGGGTTTGCCTGACAAAGGTTGCCGGAAAACGCCGCCAGGAGAAGGCAGGCGTTCACGGAAAACTGAAATTGGAAACTGGAAATTAGAAATTTGATCTTCATGTTTTTGTGTTGTCAAGATGGAAACTGGAAATTAGTGAAAGAGATGATTAGACTGAAGCTGGAAATTGGCACAGAATCGAAATCTTTTCTTCCCAATTTCAAATTTCAAGTTTCCAATTTCGATGTCTCTTGAACTGTCTACTGTCTAACTGTGAACTGTGAAAATCCTCCACATCATCACGCGCCTCGATTGCGGCGGATCGGCCAGCGATACTATATTTACGGTTGAGAGCTTGCGCAATCATGATTTTCAAACGGCGCTGGCTTTTGGGGCAACCCATGACCCGGATGGTTCGATTTGGCGCGCCTTGGCTGACCGACAAATCCAATTTTTTTATCTGCCCAGCCTCCTCCGGAATCCCTCGCCGGCGCGGGACCTGGCGGCGTTGATCGGGATCTATCGGCTACTGAGGAAAGAGCAGTTTGACCTGATTCACACCCATACCTCCAAGGCCGGGGCGCTCGGGCGCCTGGCGGCCCATTGGCGCGGCATTCCCGCAGTGCATACGCCGCACGGCCATATCTTTTACGGCTATTTCCGGCCGCAGGTAACCGCCTGCTACGTCCGGGTGGAACGCTGGGTGGCGCGTTATGCCGCGCGGATTATTTCGCTGACCGATGATGAAACCCGGGAATCGCTTGAGCGTGGTATCGGCCGGCCGGAGCAATATGTCACCATTCCCAGCGGAGTGCCGCTGGCGTTTTTCCGGGACATTCCCCGGAACCTGGGAACGGATTTCCGGAGCACGTTCGGCATTCCGGCGGACGCTTTTATGTTTTTATCAGTTGGCCGGCTGGTGGCGATCAAGGGGTTTGACATTTTGCTGCAAGCCTTTGCCCGCGCCGACTTTTCCGCGGGTGGCGGGATGACCGAAGGCCAGGAAGGAAAAAAAGTTTTTCTGGTAATCGTTGGGGAAGGCGCAGAGCGCCAGGCCCTGGAGGCGTTGGCCGGCCAACTGGGAATCGCCGGGCGAGTGCGCTTTGCCGGCGAGCTGCGGGATATCCGCGGGGCGCTCAGCGCGGCGGACGCTTTTGTACTGGCCAGCCGCAACGAGGGTTTGGGCAGCGTTTTCATTGAAGCCATGGCCGCGGGCTTGGCCTGCATCGGCACGGCGGTGGGTGGGGTGCCTTCCCTTATTCGCGACCGGCACACCGGCTTACTGGCGCCGGCCGAAGACCCTGTGGCTCTGGCCAGGGCGCTGTCCGAAATTGCGCTCAATGACGAACTGCGCCGGACTTTGGCGAAAAACGCCGCGGCCTCTATTTCCCCAAAATATGACCGGGAAGGAATGGTTGAGCGGATTGCCGCGCTTTACCGGGAGGTCCTGGGCCGGTAAGCAGTAGACAGTAGGACAGTAAACAGTTAGACAGTAAGGCAGTAGGCAGTAGGCAGTAGACAGTAGACAGTAGACAGTAGACAGTAGGACAGTTAGGCAGCAGACCGTCAGGCTGTGAACTGAGAACTGTTAACTGTGAACTGAAAACAGTAAGAGAAAGGCCATGGAAGAGAAGAATATAATTCACAGCGTAGAGGATTTAAAAGTTTACCAGAAGGCAAA
>JACPGM010000165.1 GCA_016188985.1 Lentisphaerota bacterium
GAGCGGCAACATAGCCAGGGCCGATTTCGAGCCGATGCTGTGGACAATTTCGGTCTCGGGGTTCAGGTCCCGGACGCCGAAAAATTGCTCCATATAGCGCGCCGCGGCCAGCTTAAAATCCCGGATGCCGTTATCGGCATAACCGCGGTTGGCGGGATCATCCACCGCTTTTTTCAGGGCGCGGCGAATGGCCGCGGGCGCTATGCCGTCAGGCTCGCCCACGCCGAAATCGAGCAATTCCCTGCCGGGTTGCGCTTCCCGGGCGGCGGCCTTGGCGCGTTTGATCTTTTCGAACTTATAAATCTCTTCGGCCAGCCCGAAGGCCGCCCCGCCTAAGCGCTCGGCAAAAAGTGTTTGAATATTCATACGCCCCCCTTAGTGCTGTTGCCAGATATACTATTGCGCCGCCCAGAGTTCAAGAACAGAGAAAAACCGGCTGGCAACACATAAAATCTACCTCTGAAGATATTTGCGCGCAACCTGGCAGGCCGGCCGGAATGAAGTTTCTTTATTCCATCTCCGTGAGGCTGTAATCGGATCCGGACATCCACAGGCGCCATTTACCCAAGGCCGGCAGGTAGGTTGCCGGATCGCATTTGTTGTCGCCATCGTAATCCGCCGGAACCGTCAAGTGCGCGTCGGTTGTGGCAAATGTTACCGGCCCGAATTGATCATAACCGGCGCTGGAAAGCCAGACATACCATGTCCCAGCGACCGACTGATAAACCGCCGGGTCCGCCTTGCCGTCCCCGTCATAATCTCCCGGCGCCGGGATATCGGCTGGCCCGACATGGAACCGGGTCAGCGGACCCAACCGCGCATAATCGCCAGAAGAGAGCCAGATATACCAAGATCTTTCTGTGCCGTGGTAAACACCGGGATCTGTCTTGGCGTCACCGTCATAGTCGCCTGCCACGGGTATATCATTGGCGTCAACGCCGAATAATGCCGGCCCGACCTGGGCGTAGCCGGCGCTGGAAAGCCAGACATACCAGACGCCGGCTGTCGCGCGGAAGACACCCGCGTCAATATAATTATCTCCATCGTAGTCCCCCAATGCGGGCAGCTCGCCTGGTTCCAGGTGGAAGGTTATCGCCGACTCAAGGAGCGAGTAAGCCGCCGTGCTTATCCAGGCATACAACCTGCCGCTGTTCAAATGATACACGGCCGGATCGGCTTTGTTATCGCCGTCATAGTCCCCCACGGCCGGCTGGCCGCTGATAATTGCGACCCCGGCATTCGGCAGGCCATAGCCGTTTTCAACCGCGCTGAACGCGCCCGTGGCAACTGTGTTCCAGGCCCTCAGCCAGTAGTATTTCATAAGTCCTGCGCGCGCTTCGGCGGATGTGTCGGTGTAAGTCGTCGTAGTGGAAGGTCCCGCGCTTAAAGCCGTACCGATGTTGTTGACGGGGCTGTCCCAAATTTCGTAGCCGTCCGCGCCGGTCACCGCGCTCCAAGTTACCATCACCCGGCCGGTGAGCGTTCCATCAGTCGCGGTCACGTTCTGCGGAATGCCGAGGCTGGTTACCGCCACGGCCGTCACGTTGAAACTATTGGTCACATCCAGCGCCGCGTTCCAGAGCGCGTTCCCGGATTGGCTGGCGACAATGCTCACCCGGCCCGTATCGCTGAACGAGAGCGAATTGCCGCCGGAGATGATGGCCGGGCCGCTGCCAACCGCGAAACTGACCGTCAGGCCGGAGCCGGCCGTGGCGTTCAAACTCAGGGTCGCCGTAAGCAATTGGTCGGCGATCGTCGAGAAGGTGATGGCCTGGTTCGCCTTGCTGACCGTGAACGTATTGGTCACAGAGGGCGCGGAATTCCAGTTCGTGTTGCCGGCTTGAAAGGCCACGATGCTGACTACGCCCGTTACAGTAAATGACAGATTCGTTCCACCGGTGACTGAGCCGGGGCCTGAGCTAACTGCAAAACTCGGTTCCAGACCCGATGAGGTCGTGGCCGCCAATCCGACCCGCGCCGTCACAATCTGATCGGCAATTGCCGGAAACGTTATGGCCTGATCCGCTTTAACGCAAACCACGGTTCCGGTCGCCGTTTTTGCATTGAACATATCATCCGCCGCCCTGGTCGTTGTCACGACCACTATGCCGGCGCCGGAGGTAACGTGCAGATTGGTTAATCCAACTATCTCTCCTGGTCCGGATAAAACCACGTAGCTTAGCGCGCCGGCGCCTGACCCGCCGCTTGCGCCCAAGCCATTAGTGGTGTTATAGGTTTGGGGAGTCGTGGGGCTGAATGTCAAGGCTGCCTGATTCGCTTTTGTTACGTTGAACGTGTTGGTCACAGCCGGGGTGGAATTCCAATTCGTGTTGCCGGCCTGGCTGGTGATCACGCTTACTGTGCCTGAACCGGAGAACGTCAGATTGGTCAGGCCGGAAATCGTTCCGGGACCGGAGCCGACTATAAAATTTGTCACCGGCAGACCGGACGAAGCCAGCGCCGCCAATCCGACCATGCTGGTCGCCGCAAAAACCGACCCGTTCGTCGGCGTGAAATTCGTAATGGTCTGGTCATGCTTTGCGCCGGTTCCGGCCAGATAGACAATATAGGGCGTGGTCGTGGAATTGTTGACCATCTGCAACGCCGCCGTGTAAGACCCCGCGTTAAGGGGTGTAAAGCGAACTGTAAAGTTCGATTTTCCGCCGACCGAAACTGTCACCGGAATTGCGGCAATCGAAAATGAGGCGGCGCCGGCGCCGTTGGTCGTTACTCCGCTGATGGTCAAGTTGGTATTGCCGCTGTTGGTAATCGCAAAAATATTGGTTAAGGCGCTGCCCCATAGGGGCGAGCCGAAATCCGTGCCCAGTGCTGAGC
>JACPGM010000167.1 GCA_016188985.1 Lentisphaerota bacterium
CATATAAATACAAGCAAGTTTCATACCAACTTGCGCATCCATGCAAAGGCAGTCAAAAACCATGTAAAACATTAAGGAATAATGATGGCCCATAAATTGCCCTGTGGCCAAGCGCATCGTTTTTATCATTTTTGAGAAATTGTGGCGCATTTCTGCTAAGACACCTCCTGCGCTATAGCCGATAGGTCAGCTACGGTATGGGTGTAAATGAGGTTTAAGCTTGCCGACGCGAGCCTTTTGTCTCGCGGCTACAGGAACCTTGGCCACACATGCCCAAATGTCAACTGGACGCTCTTCTTTCTTCTCCTGATAACTGTCAGACTTTCTTTTGGTAATGCTCAATCATGTGGGGGGCGTGATGGTAGGGACGGATCGCCTGTCTGCGTGCGTACCCGCACAGGCAGGCCGAGCCGTCCGCGGCCTGCCTGCCGAAGCCGCTTCGGCGCAGGCAGGCGCGTTCGGGCCTACTCCGCCGTAGTTCCGCCTTAGCGGATCCGCAAGGGCGGAAAGCCTACTGGCTACGAAGGCTGGACGAACGCGCCCTACCTCTTACCACCTTAAGACTAAGACATTTACTCTTTCCCGAAAATGCTTGCTCTACTGGCATAGTTCATGATAAGAATAAAACGCAAACGAAGAATGCTGTTTTCAGGAGGACATTATGAAAGCCACACAATGGTTTACGCTGCTGGGAGTTGTTGGACTTTCCGTTCTGGCGCGCGGCGCGGAAAATGGTCCCGCCGGGGCAAACAACCTGGTTACGCCCCAGGCGCAGGCAGAAGAAAAAGCGCTTTCCGACATTAATGCCCCTATTGCCGATGACGGCGCCACGGCGCTCCACCAGGCGGCGCAGCTCAATCGCCTGGAAGAAGTTGCGGCCTTACTGGCAAGAGGCGCCAACATCAACGCGGTTGATAAGATAGGCCTCACGCCTTTGCACCAGGCCGCGCTGGCCGGCCACACGGCGATAGTCAGTTTGCTTCTGGAGCATAAGGCCAATCCCAAGGTCAAGGATGTCTTTGGCTTGACGCCGTTGCATTGCGCGGCTCAATACGGGCACGGCGCAACCATAGCCATTTTAGTTAATTATGGCGCTGAGCTTGAATCCAAGACCAATACCCAGGGACTGACTGCCCTGCACTGGGCGGCCTTCTGGGGTCACACGGAAGGAGTAAAAAAACTGCTGAGTTCTGGCGCCGACATCAATGCGCGCGACAATACCGGCAACACGCCCTTGACCTGGGCCGAGGCAGCGGGGCAATACAGCATGGCTCGGCTCCTGGCGCGCAGAGGCGGTCAACGCCATGTTCACGAAAAGCTCTATGGGCTGAATTCCTCGTGGCATATGGACTGAAATAATTAGTGCTTGCCGATTATCACATCCACACGGCGCTTTGTCAGCACGCTGAAGGCGAAGCCGCCGCATACCACCGTCGCGCGGCCGAGCTACAAATGCCGGAACTTGGTTTCACCGATCACGCGCCCAACCCGGACGGCTACGACCCGCGCCACCGCATGCGGCTCGAAGAGTTTCCCCAATACCAGGCGATGATCGCGGCGATAGCGCGCACGGGCCAACAGCAGAGCGTCGGCCTAACGTCCGACGGCTACAGGATAGCGGCCAGCGCGCACGACGGCCCGCCGGTGGTCCTGTTCGGCCTGGAAGCGGATTATTACGAAGGCTGCGAGCGTTTTCTGCGGAGCTGGCTGCCGCAGCAGGCCTTCGACCTGGTGCTTGGCTCAGTGCATTACCTCGATAGCTGGGGTTTCGACAATCCGGAGCAACGCTCCGTGTGGGATTCCGTGGACGTCACCAACACCTGGCGGCGTTATTTTCAACTCATCGGCGCTCTGGCGGACAGCCGCCTGGCGGACGTGGTCGCGCACCTGGATCTGCCCAAAAAATTCGGTTATCGCCCTTCCGACCGCGACCTGCTCGAAATGGCCAAGCCCGCGCTGGACCAGGTAGCCGCCGCCGGCATGGCCATTGAAATCAACACATCGGGCCTGCGCAAACCTTGCGCCGAGATCTATCCTTCGCTTTTTCTGCTCTCCCTGGCCAAGGAGCGCAACATTCCGATCTGCTTTGGCTCCGATGCCCATAGCCCCGCGGAGGTCGGCTGGCAGTTCGACGCCGCCAAGGCGCTGGCGCGCTCAGCCGGCTACACCCACGCCGTGCACTTCCGCCGGCGAAAGGCATCGAGCTACCCGTTGCCGGGGCTACCTTAGGACATAACCACGACAGAAGGGTTTCGTGAGGAAGAAAACATTAATTCGGCGCGCTCGGCGAGCGCGCCCTACCTGAGGCGATAGGAATTGACCAATGAGCAAGGGCGTGGATGGGTCGCAACGTGGAGACCGTTCGCCGAATGGCCCGACGGTAGGGTCATCTCGCCGAGATGACCGCAAGAACGGCGCCTCAAGCGAAGCCGCCCTGCCAGTGCGCAAGAAACTCCACCATGAGACCCCTCCCTGGGTCGAGCCAGACGCGGTATTCTTCATCACCGTGTGCGCAGGGGCACGAGGATCCGACTTGCTTTGTCACGCTGAGACTCCCGCGCGCCTCTGGATAAGCGTGCGGCATCGTGTTGAACAACGACAGTGGTGGCCGCACCTGTTTCTTGTCATGCCCGATCACTTGCATGGCCTGATAAGTTTTGCGGTAGTGCCTGGCATACGAAAGACAATGAGCGAATGGAAACGCTACTCGGCGCACACACTTGGAATAGAATGGCAACGTGGCTTCTTTGATCATCGGCTGCGCAAGGAAGAGTCATTTGTCGAGAAAGCGCATTACATTCGCATGAATCCCGTGCGGGCCGGGTTGGTCGCCAAACTTGAAGACTGGCCGCACGTCTGGACGATGGACGGCGCGTCCCGCCATGGCGGGATAAACTCGGCGCTTGCCCCGCTCTGTAGCGGGGAGCGCGCCCTACCCAGTAACCCGAATGCTATCGCTTCTGAGCAAAAGGGTACCACGACTAACAAAGGTAGGGACCGCTCGCCGAGCGGTCCGCCGACATAGTCATGCAGACGAACCGTCAGCCAAGAAATAGCGGGACAAAAGCGCCATGATCGAAAAACGCATTTTCCCGGAATTAAAACAAGGCGTAGTGCTGGCCGAACTGGGCGGCTATGGCGATGGCTACTATTGCGCCGAGCACGGCGCCGGCGCGGCGCTGGTGCTGCTGGGAACGTATGTGGTTGATCCCGGCGCACGCGTGCCCTATCCAGCCAAATTTGTTTTCAAGCCAGAACCATCCACTTATAACTCTTATCTCGGAGAACACATCAAGGCCGCGCGCGCCAGCGGCGCCAAGGTCGGCGTGAGCGTGATCAGCGTTGAACTCAAGCACACGCTTGACTTTCTGGTAGCCGCGCAAGAGGCCGGAGCGGACTTTGCTTCACTCTGCGCGCATTCGGTAATGCCAATGTTCACCCGTTGCGGCCTGGGGGAAGCGCTCTGCCGGCGCGCAAATGCCCCGGCGCTGCGGCGCTGGGCTGAGGCGCTGCGCAACGCCCTTACCATTCCGGTCATCTTCAAGATCGGGCTCGGCGACTTGGCCGAAACAATCAGCGCCGTGGACACGCTGAGCGAACTGGGTATACCGATAATCAGCATCAATGTGGGCGAAACCACGGCCGGCTCGGCCGGGTTGAAAGCGGTCAAGCAATTGGCCCGGCATTGCGCTTGCCTGATTGCCGGCGGCGGGATTAAGGATGTGGCGGGCGCGCGCCGCGTTCTGGAACAGGGCGCCGCAGCCGTGGCCATCGGCACGGCCGCAATGAAGGACAAAGCGCTCTGCGGCAATATTCAGAAGCAACTGCGTGCAGTTCCACCGCGCTAATGCAATGTTTAAAGGGCGCAAGCTTCTCAGTCTCGAGGTGGACAATAGGTAGGGCACGTTCCTCCAGCCTTCGTAGCCAGGAGGCTTTCCGCCCTTGCGGATCCGCTAAGGCGGAACTACGGCGGAGTAGGCCCGAACGCGCCTGCCTGCGCCGACCGTGCTCCGCCATAGCGCTTCGCGACGGCGAGAGCGGCTTCGGCAGGCAGGCCGCGGACGCCCCGGCGGTGCGTCCCTACCCTCACGCGACCACCGCGTAACCCATTTCAAAGGGCAAGAAAAAAACTTGTCGCGTCAGGCGACAAGTGTATAAGGAAAGACAGCTTCCGGTCTGCTGATTGTGAGTTGGGTTTGCCGCGCGGTGACAGCTTAAGCTCCAGCGCGCGGGGGCGGAAAACAATTTTGAGGAGATGGCATGAAACCTGAAGTACTGGAACGTTGGACCTGTGAGCACGCCGCCGAGCTATATGGCATTCGCAACTGGGGGATTGGCTATTTTGACATTGCCGAAAGCGGCGACGTGGTGGTTAAACCCTTTGGCCGGGAGAGCACCACCAGCATTAACGTCATGGACCTCATCGCCGGGCTCAAGGCGCGCGGGCTGAACATGCCGGTATTGTTGCGCTTCGCCGATATTCTCTCTTCCCGCATCAAGCAGTTATACGAGCATTTCAACGCCGCCATCCGCGATTACGGTTACCAGGGCGCCTATCGCGGGGTTTATCCGATCAAGGTTAACCAGCAGAAGCAGGTCGTGGCCGAGATCATGGAGTTCGGCCGGCCTTACCACCACGGGCTGGAAGCCGGCAGCAAGGCCGAACTGATGGCGGCCATCGCTTACACCGACGACCGTGAAGCGCTGGTTGTCTGCAACGGCTACAAGGACGAGGAATTCATTGACTTGGCGCTCTACGCCCTCAAGATGGGTATCCAAACCATCCTGGTCCTGGAAAAGCCGGATGAGTTGCCCATGATTCTTAACCGGGCGGCGCAAATCGGCGTCAAGCCCCGACTGGGCGTGCGGGTCAAGCTTTCCAGCCGCGCCGGCGGTCACTGGGACGGCACGGGCGGCGACCGCAGTTTGTTCGGGGTGAACGCCACCCAAATAATTGAGATCATTGACCGCCTGCGCAAGGAGGACCGGCTGGACTGTCTCCAGATGCTGCACTATCACCTCGGCTCGCAGGTTTCCAACATCCGCAACATCCGCTCGGCCCTGCATGAGGCTTGCCGGTTTTACGTGGAAATGGCGCGCGAAGGCGCCGCCATGGGACTGCTCAATATCGGCGGCGGACTGGCGGTGGACTACGACGGCTCGCACACCAATTTCGCCAGCAGCCGCAATTATTCCGAACAGGAATATGCCGCCGACGTTGTGGAAGCCGTGCTGGGCGCCGTTAAGGAAGCCGGCATTCCCCACCCCACCATCATCAGCGAATCGGGCCGGGCCACGGTGGCGCACCATTCCGTGCTGGTTTTTAACGTGCTTGATGCCAGCCAGTTTGAACCGCCCACGCCGGCGCCCGACAACGGAGCGCCCGCGCAGTACCACGAAATGCTTAATAACTTGAATGAAGTCCGCCAAGCCCTCTCCACTAAAAACCTGCAAGAGTGTTACCACGATGCCGTCTATTACCGCGATGAAATCCGCTCGCTTTTTACCCATGGCCAGTTGACGCTGCGGCAGCGCTCCGTCGGCGAAAAGATGTTCTGGAACATCATCTGCCAGATTGCCGCCGAGGGTAAGGAACGTAAATATGTGCCCGAAGAACTGCAGGGCCTGGAAGTGGCCCTGGCCGACCTGTATTACTGCAATTTCAGCGTGTTTCAGTCGTTACCCGATTCCTGGGCAATTGACCAGCTCTTTCCGGTCATGCCTATTCACCGTCTGCAGGAAATGCCCGCGCGCCAGGGCACTCTGGCCGATATTACCTGCGACTCCGACGGCAAAATTGACCGCTTCATTGACCTGCACGACGTCAAGAGCACCCTGCCGCTGCACGAGCTGCGCGGCGAGGATTATTACCTCGGCGTCTTCCTGGTGGGCGCCTACCAGGAAACTCTGGGCGACTTGCACAACCTGCTCGGCGACACCAATGTCCTGCACGTGCGCGTGGGCAAGGATGGCACCGTGGAATATACCCACGAGATCACCGGCGACACCGTGGCCGACGTGCTCTCCTACGTGGAGTATGATCCGCGCGACATGATTGACCAGGTGCGCATCATGGCCGAGCAGGCCGTGCGCGATAATCGCATTACCGCCACGGAGCGCCGCGAAATCATGTCGGCCTATGAGACCGGCATGCGCGGCTATACTTATTTCGAAAGCTGAATGATTTTTTCGCGAAAAAATCATAATGCGCCGGAAAGGGCACGAATACGGTTTATGATGAAAACATCTTCCACCCATCATGCGCGGGTGTGTTTCCTCGACGGCAATGCCGCCAACGCCCGGAACAAGCGCGCGCCTTACGCGGTTTTGCCCGTGCCCTATGAGCGGACGGTAAGCTTTGGCCGGGGCACGGCCCGGGCGCCGGCGGCGATTCTCAGGGCCAGCCGCCATATCGAGGCGTTTGACGAAGAGTTGCTTCAGCCGCTGGGCTTGAAAGTCCAAACCCTGCCGGCCATACCTTGCCGGCATGGCCGCGACGCGCAAGTCCTCGAGCGCATCGGCCGCGCGGCCGCCGCCGTATTGCAGGCCGGCCGTTTCCTGATGAGCCTGGGCGGGGAACATACCATCACCCTGCCGCTGGTCAGAGCCGCGCGCGCCGCTTACGGGCGGCTTACGGTCCTGCATTGCGACGCCCATCTTGACCTGCGCGACCATTACACCAACACGCGCCTCTCGCACGGCTGCGTCATGCGGCGCGTGCTGGAGCTGGGGGTGCCCGTTGTTTCGGTCGGGATCCGCAGCGTTTGCGCCGAGGAATATCAACTTATCAAAGAGCGTCATTTAAGCGTATTCTGGGCGCGCGCTATTGTTGCGGCGCGCTCATCAGCCTGGATCAAGCAAGTGCTCGCGCGCTTAGGCCGACGGGTGTACCTGACGATTGACGCCGACTGTCTTGATCCGGCGCTGATGCCCGGAACCGGAACGCCGGAGCCGGGCGGCCTTTCCTGGTATGTTCTTACCGCGCTGTTGCGGCGCGTGTGCGCCACGCGAGAGGTGGTGGCCACCGACCTGGTGGAAACAGCGCCCATCCCCGGCACACCGGTTTCAGAATATACCGCCGCGCGGCTGGCAACTAAAGTAATGCTTTATCACCGGGCGGGAAAAAGATAGTAATCTTTTGACAGGACTTCCAGGATATGCAACACGACCTTCATACGCCGCTCGGACTAATCCTGTTATCCTTTCAAAAAAAAATCTACCTTCTGCTGTTCGGTCTTCTGGCGCTGGTCTTTTTCACCGGTTGCGCGCCCGTGCTGAGGGATGCCGGCGGCGTGCGCATTACCGGCGATATCGTAAAGGGCGATAAGGACCGCCGCATCAAAATCACCACCCGCGACCCGCAGCGCATCCTAGAGATCGCCCGCACCGATCCCGATTCCGAAGTGCGCGCCGCGGCGGCCGGCAGCCTGGATCAGCCCGACGCCCTGCTGGCCATTGCGGAAACGGACCCTGCGGCGCAAGTGCGCATCGCCGCAGTGCGCCGCTTGCGCGACCGGGAAATGCTCTTGCGGCTTATCGAGACCAACAGCGAGCCGTTGGCGCGCATGGCGGCCCTTGAATTTGTCCGGGATCAGCCCACGCTCTACACCATCGCCATGCAAAACACCGATACCATGATCCGCAAAGCAGCGGTGGAACGGATTACCCGGAACGATCTCCTTTTCGCCATCGCCATGACCAATGCGGAATCGTTCGTGCGCATTTCGGCCGCCAGCCGCATCACCGATCAGAAACAGTTGAGCACGATCGCTCGAACCAATTCCGATCCGCTCACGCGCCGCGCGGCCCTGCGTGATATTGCCAGCCAGGCCGTTCTCTCCGAAATTGCCGCATTGGATCCTGACCGCGACGTTCGTAAAACGGCCGTCGGACTGCTAACGCGTCCGGAGGCGCTTGCGGCGCTGGCCATCGGCGATGCCGACCCGGTTATTCGTTACCTCGCCACGACCAAGCTGACTGATAGCACGCTCCTTCAGCGCATCGCCATGAGCGATCCCGACGCGCTGGTCCGTAAAACAGCCGTGGAACTTGTTCAAGATGAATCCCTGCTGGCTTTTATCGCCGAATGCGATCCCGAGAGCGAGGTTCGCGCCGCGGCCACCAACCATCTGCCGGCGTCGGTCCTGGCCATGATAGCCGTCAATGACCTCTCGCCGCTCGTACGCATGGCGGCCGTTCGGAACATCAGCGATGAAGAAGTCCTGAAAGAAGTGCTGCTTACCGACGACGACGGCGACGTGCGTAACACGGCGGTCATGCGGGTTGATAACCAGGCGTTGCTCGCCGCCGTCGCCAAACAGGACAGAAATCTCAGCGTTCGACTGGAGGCCATTTACCGGATAACGGACCAGGCCGTCCTGGAGACAATCGTCCGGAACGACAGCCACCAGAAGGCCCGCGCCGCCGCGGCCGCCAGGATAATCAACCAGACCGTGCTAAAAGACGTGGCGCTCTTTGACTCGCATCGCTCGGTGCGCCAGGCAGCCGTAGAGCGCATCAGCGACCAGCCGATCCTGGAAGAACTCGCCCACAGTCCTAATCCCAATGTCCGGCTCCTGGCGGTGGCCAAACTGACCAACCAGCAGATTCTCAATGATATCGCCCGCAACGATCCATTCCCGGCCGTGCGCAAAACCGCGCTGGACCTTGTGGCCCCGTCGGCAATCCTGCAAACGATTGCGCGCGAAGACAGCGACCCATCGGTGCGTAAAGCAGCCGTAAAAAAGCTGACGGACACCGCTACGCTTGCGGCCATCGCCGCTTCCGATTCAGATCAGGAAGTCAGCCGCGAAGCGCGTCTGCGGCTGCTGGCCTTGAAGCGCAAAGCGGCCTTCACCCGACCCTGACAAAGCAGTAATGGGCTTTCGATGAGCGACGAACCTGGCGCCACAAACAAGGCGGCAACGGAAATCATCCTGGACTGCGACCAGTTGCGCGCGCTGCTGCCGCATCGTTATCCCCTGCTGATGATTGATCGGGTGCGCCTGATCCCGGCCGAAAGGAAAGCACTGGGACTTAAGAACACAACCATCAACGAACCCTATTTCCAGGGCCACTTCCCCGGCAATCCCATCCTGCCGGGCGTGCTGATTCTGGAGGCCATTGTTCAGACCGCCGGGGCGGCCATCCGCCAGTTCCTGAATGTTCAGAGCGAGGTTGCCTATCTGCTCACGCTGGACAACATCAAGTTCCGCAAGCCCGTGTTCCCCGGCGACCGCCTGATGACGGAGGTCATCCTGCAACGTTTCCGCAATCGCGTCGCCAAATTCACGGCCACGGCCGCCGTGCGCGACGCCAAAGTCTGCGAAGCCCGGTTCACCGTAGGACTGAGCGCCAACGTCCCCGAACGTCTACAGCTAACCGAATTTGCCCCGCCACTGACTTTTGCCCAAGGCCCCCTGCCAGAGGCGCCGATCAATACAATCACTGGGGTCATGAACATTATTCCGCACCGTTACCCTTTTATCCTGGTGGACGCCATTTACTTCAAGGACGACAAGCATATCATCGGGCTCAAGAACGTCACGGCCAACGAGCCATTCTTTAATGGCCATTTTCCAAAATACCCGATCATGCCGGGAACCCTCCTGGTGGAGGCCATTGCCCAGGTCGGCGCCGTATTCATTCTCGGCAAACCGCAGAACCAGGGCCGCTTGGCCTATTTCACGACCGTCGAGCTGGCGCGGTTCCGGCGGCCCGTCCGGCCGGGCGACCAGCTCGTGATTGACGTTTGCGAGACGGCGGTCCGTCCGCGGGTCGGCAAGGCCACCGGCCTGATTTTTGTTGGTCGGCGCCTGGCCGTGGAAGCCCGGATTTCTTTTGCGCTCGTAGACCTGCCCGCAGTGCTACCTGCCCACCCGCCTGCAACGCTGTAGCACTGCGGGCAGGCCACGGCGTTACCGCCGCGGCTACACGAAGACGCATGGGAAGTTCCGTTCCGGGTAGCCGTGCCACGCGGGGGCGTGGATTCTTCCGGCAGCCACAATATGAATGTTTTATTTAAATCACCTTGTGCCGTTTGTGCTTCCCTGGCCGAGCTCGGGCAGGCCTTGTGGCTATTCCCTGTTCGTATCTGCTTGCTTTGCCTGGCGCTACTTGGCTCCGGCCTGATTCCGGCCGTCGGCGCGACTGATCTGCCCGCGGCGGAAGTAAAATCTCCGGCTTTCACGCAGGCCGCCGAGGTGCTCGCGCGCCTGCGCTCTTCACTGCCCGCGCAGGCCATCCACTTTGAGGGCGAATTGCTCTGCGGCGCTCCCCGCGGCAAACTGGACCGCATCGCCTACCTGGATGGGCAACTCTCCCTGAGCCAAAGTCCGCCGACGGCGGCTTGGACTTTACGGGATAGATTCGGCGCTCCCATAGAGCAATTAACCATTGAGCGCCAGGACAACGGCGCCTGGCAGTGGAACTATGCCAAAGGCCGGGAGCTTCAGAGCCATCCGGCGCCGGCTCCCGAAAGCTTCGTGGCCGGCAGCGACCTGACCTGGAATGATCTCAGCCTGGCTTTTCTCTGGTGGACTAACGGCGTAATTACCGGCCGTGAACGCCTGCTGGAGCGCGAGTGTCTGGTGCTTGAATTCGCGCCGCCGCCGGCCAAGCACCTGACCAAAGTCTGGATTGATGCGGCGCTGCTGTTGCTGATCAAGATCGAGGAATATGACCTTCAGCAAACCCTGCGGCGGCGCCTGGCTGTGCGCACGTTCAAAAAAGTCGGAGACGCCTGGCTGGTCAAGGACCTGGATATCCGCCGCTTTCCCGACAATCACCGCACGCTCATCCGGCTTAAAGAGCTGACGGCGCTGACCGAAGAAACCGGAGAGAATTAGCTTGACGATGGGTCGGGTTGCTTGATAAGCACAGGAGCAACCGGCAACTCAGCGCAGGCGGGCGCAGCGCGGTAACGCCGCCGTAAGGAAACAAAGAACCAGAAAATTATTACGGGAGACAACTCATGAAAAAAATCGTAGTCCTCGCTTTACTGGCGGCAGCCATGACCGGTTACGCGTCCACGATACCGCAGGACACCTGGGAGTTGCAACTGGGCGGCCAATTGCGTTTCGACAACGCGCAGGGCAAGAGCGACTGGCTGCTGGAAAGCGGCCTGGGCTATTTCCTGTTCGACAATATCGAGTTTGGCTACCTTGCGGACTTTGGCTATGACGGCGACGAGCCCGGTTTGGGACTGGGCGGTTTCGCCGAGGCCAACCTGGACCTGGATTTATTCGTTGTGCCTTACGCCGCGTTGCGGCTGCAGTATAATTTCGGCGGGTATTACCGCAGCGTCGCCGAACATAATTATATTCTTTCGGAATACGCCGGCGGTTTGAAATTCTTCCTCTCGCCGGTCGTGGCTGTTTACACGGAACTATATTTCGACGTGGCCAGCGAAGAAGCTTTCCTGCGGAACGAGGAAGCCAAGAACACCGATGCCGGGCTTAAGGTAGGGTTGCGCGCTTATTTCTAAGCCTCCATGGAAACACCCGCGCCTATCTCTACCGGCCGCTATCGCGCGCCATTTGGCTGGCTGAAGAGATTGTATCATTGGGTCCTGCACTGGGCCGCTACGCCTTACGGCGCGAGCGCGCTCTTCCTGCTGGCTTTTGCCGAGTCGTCGTTCTTTCCAATTCCGCCGGATATGCTCCTGATCGCTCTGGCGCTCTCCCGGCCGCGCAAGAGCCTGTGGTTCGCCCTCATCTGCTCGCTCGGCTCGGTCCTGGGCGGCATCGCCGGCTACGGCATCGGCTACTTCTTCTGGGAAGCCGTGGGCGAGCCGATCATTAATTTCTACCACGCTCAGGCGGCTTTCGCCAAAGTGCAAGGCTATTACCAGCGCGACGCTTTTTTCTATGTCTTTCTGGCGGCTTTCACGCCCATTCCTTACAAGGTCTTCACCATTGCCGGCGGCATCTGCCAAATCCGGCTCTGGCAGGACCTGGTTCTGGCCTCGCTCATTGGCCGCTCGCTGCGCTTCTTCCTGGTCGCCGCTCTATTTTACTTTTGCGGCCCGCCGATCAAGCAGTTCATTGACCGCTATTTCGAGATCTTAACCATCGTTTTTGGCGTCCTTCTGGTGGGCGGCTTTATCGCCATCAAGTATCTGCATTGACTTCATCTTTCGAATGCAAACAAGCCCAAATTGATCAGCGGATGTATTCCAGCTAACGGCCCTTGCTCACCAGGCGAACGTATCCGGCGCGGCGCGGCGCCGGGGCGCAAATGGCTCAACGTAGGTGCCGTCCACCGCCAGCCCCCGCACAACCTTCCCCGCTCCATCACGCTCAATATGCACCAGACTGGCGTCGGTGGTCAGGCCTTCGCGCACGTCCAGGGCCGCCCCCAGAGCGCGCGTCCAGAAAATGTCATCTCTCGTGCCATCGCCCCAGCGCAAAGATACCAGGCCATAACCGGGATCGTAGGTCGCTGCGGTCTTTTCCGGAGCAACGCAGCGCGCCACTTCAATTTCCGGCCGGGCCTTGCCGCGATAAGGCACGAGCACTGTTACCAGATCGGTACTCCACGGCTCGCATTGGTCAATGCCCAGCGTAAGTTGCGGG
Organism: Lentisphaerota bacterium; assembly: GCA_016188985.1. Lineage (GTDB taxonomy): Bacteria > Verrucomicrobiota > Kiritimatiellia > JAAZAB01 > JAAZAB01 > VSJD01. Next base: position 12,576 of record JACPGM010000167.1, read on the forward strand.
GCGGGGATAAACTTGGTATTCAACCCGCGCGACAGCCAGCCGCGCAGCGGATCGCGTTCGCCCTCGTGCACACTCAAGACCGCCGCGGCCGGCTTGAGCGCAAACATGAGCAACAGATTAGCGTCATCAAATTGCGTATGGACCAAAGCGCGCTCCGGCTCCACCGTCAAGACCGCGCCTGCGGCAAATTGCCAGTTCGCTTCCAATAACGGCTTGCTGCCCGCCTGACTGGGGCACCACAAGTGATCAATTACCACGATGCAGCGGCCCTTGATCCAGAGCAGGGTGCGGTGGTGTTCGGCGGTGAGCGCGGCGCCGCGCGACTGCCACAGCTGGCTGTCGGCAAAATAACCGCCCTGATAGAGGCCCGTCACCAGCTCATAGCCGGGGGCCGACTTGTGGCTCAGCACGGCATCCGTTTCCGCCTGATCCCACCCGTTCAGGTTAAGCGTATTGTGAATACGCGTCTGCCAGGCGTATGGCGCCCAGACCGGGTCGTTATAACTGAAAGCCCCGGGATCAATGAGTAACATGCGGCCAAAGGCGCGCAACTGGATCGCGTTGCGCGCGGCATGCCAGTGGTAGCTGCGACGGAGCGTGGCGTCAAAGGAAAGCCAGGTGGCCTCGTTCGTCCACCCATCGCGCAGGAAGACCTGCCCGGCTTGAGGAAAACATTGCGCCTGCGGCAATGGCTGTTCGGACAGGCCCAGCGATTTCCGAAACGCGGCGCGTTCCTCCAGGATATCGGCTATGCCCCGGCCATAAAGGCCGACGGCCGGCTCGCAGCCGCCATCGTTGATGCCAGTAACCCAGCCGGTCGGGCCGGTGGCGGCAACCAGATA
>JACPGM010000168.1 GCA_016188985.1 Lentisphaerota bacterium
GACGGCCCGCCGCACGCTGGAGCTCTACCGCGGCGAGTTAATTCCGCAGGCCGAAACGCGTTTCAGCGCCAGTGCCGCGGGTTATCGCACTGGCCAGGTGGATTTTCTGGACTTCCTGGAAAGCGAGCGGTTTTTGCTCAATGCGCGGGTGATGGCCGCCCGGGAAGAAGGAATGCTTGGTATGCAGGCGGCCCGTCTGGAAAGGGCCTTGGGCAGCACGCTGGAAAGCGTGTATCCACCAAGTAACCGCAGCGACTAACAAAGGAAGGCGTTGTCATGGAAACCGTTGGGATCGTAGTGATGGTGGTGATGATGGGCGTCATGCTATTGTTTGGCCACAAGTTCATGATGGGCGGCCACGGCGGTCATGGAGACGATAGCAAGGCGAGACCTGACATAGCGGCTACGACTAATAACGCTCCGACTAATGCGCTAACGCCATCCGCGGCCGGGCATACGGGCCATTAAATGGAATGAGCCGCACTAAAGAGGAATAAATAAATGAAAACACGGATCATCATGATTTCAGCGTTGCTGGTCCTGGGGATTGGCGTGGCTCTTCTGCCCGGGGGTTGCCGCAAGGGTGGGGGCTCTCACCAGATAACTAAAGGCGCCAAATACCACTGCCCGATGCATCCGACAATAGTCTCCGACAGGCCCGGAGATTGTCCGATCTGCAATATGCGCCTGGTGCCGATAGCGGAAGCGGAAAGCGGAAAAGAGAAAGCGGGGAACCAGGAACAAAAACCGCAGGTGAAAAAGACGATGTATCGTTCCACGATGAATCCCGGCGAGATCAGCGCAACGCCGGGCAAAGATTCGATGGGCATGGAAATGGAAGCGTTTGAAATGACACTGGAGGATGAGTCTCCTGTGGCGGGACTTTCCCCCGTGGCAATCACCCCGGAAACCCGTCAGCGCATGGGTCTGACTCTGGGAACCGTAGAAAAGCGCTCTCTCTCGCGCACCATTCGCACTTCGGCCCGGATCGTGCCGGATGAAACGCGGCTTTTCCACGTTACGACCAAGATTGAGGGCTGGGTGGATAAGCTCTTCGTGAACGTCACCGGTCAGGCGGTGAACAAGGGCGATCCGCTGCTGACCATTTACAGTCCCGAGCTGGTCTCCGCCCAGCAGGAATATCTGACGATTGCCCAGGCGACCGGCAAGTTGGCCAGCGATACAACCGGCGAGGCAGCCGCCGGCGCCAAGGCTTTGCTGGCGGCCTCTCGGCAACGGTTGCAGCTATGGGATATCAGCGATGAACAGATTGCGCGCTTAGAGCAAACCGGCCGGGTCGATAAGCATTTGACGCTCCTGGCGCCGGCCAGCGGATTTGTGATTGAGAAGAATGTCTTGGCCGGGCATAAGATCATGGCCGGCGAGGCGCTGATGGCCGTGGCCGACCTGGCGGTGGTCTGGGGTGATGCCGATCTTTATCAGTTAGACTTGCCTCACGTGCAAGTGGGCATGCCCATGGAGCTTACTTTGCCGTTCTGGCCGGGCAAAACTTTCGAGGGCAAGGTCAGTTTCTTATGGCCAGTCCTGGACGCAGCCAGCCGCACGCTGCGCATCCGGCTGGAGATTCCCAACCCGGAATTGCTATTAAAGCCGGAGATGTATGCCGACGCCAAGCTCAGCTTCCCGTTGGGCGAGAAGGTCGCCGTGCCCGAAGGCGCCATCATGCGCACCGGCGAGCACACCTATGCCTTTCGCGATGGCGGCGATGGCAAACTGATACCGGTCGAGGTCCAGGTTGGCGCGCGCAGCGAGGGCTACTATGAAGTCATCGCCGGACTCTCCGAGGGCGACCGGGTGGTAACCTCGGCCAATTTCCTGGTGGATTCGGAATCCTCAATGCGCGCGGCGCTGGAGGCGCTGGCGGGGAAATAGGAAGCGGAAAGTAGAAAGCGGAAAGCGGAGAGCGGGAAACAGGAAGTAGAAAGCGGAAAGTGAAAGGAGCTATATCATGGATGACCCGTTGTTGAAATATCCATTCTATGTCAAGGCTTGTGAGCTGTTTGAATACATGCTCGATGATTCCGAGCTACTCCAAAAAGACTACCGGGCGCGCGAAATTGTGA
>JACPGM010000169.1 GCA_016188985.1 Lentisphaerota bacterium
CCGGCCAAGGGTAGCCGCCAGCCGGAAGCGAGTGTTGCGTAGTCGGCGGTGACGTCGGCACGAAGCGTACACCGCGCGCGGGGCGGCCCTGCTATCGAACAGAACAAGGCAGAGCCGCAAAGGGTTCAACGGGAACACGGGAGATCCCGTGCGAGGCCGTCGAATAATACCGTCCAAGAATCAGGGAATCATCTCAACATATTACTGGTGTTCCAACAGGTAATTACATGTGGTGGCATTATTAAAAAATTCGAAATAAGCCATGCATTCTGAATCACAATGGTACTACGTTCTTGCTAGAAATCCACTCGCTTGGATAGAATTCGCAAGTACAGTCTTATCCATCGTTGCCTTTTTACAAGGGTATTATAAAGCAAGCCTGATTATCCTTATTTGTTTACTTCTTATTATAGCCGGAGCTTGTCTTTACTATTACGAAAAAGCCTATGAAAGAAAATATGCGCTTCGACGGATACGAAAATGTCCCGAGAAATTGCATGATTTGATTCACGATTTGAGAGATGTATTAACGAGTGATAATATTTTAACTTTACCTAAAGATTCGTCCGAGTGGATATCCTTAGTTAGACGAGCATTAAGAGGATTGGAGTCTTGCTTTAAAGAAATCACAAATGATGACTGCTATGCATCGATAATGTTACAAGACAAAGAAAATTCGAACGAAATTGTAACAAGTATTCGTTCGCTAATGGAGTCTGAGGAAAGAAGAAAATATAATACTCCTCTTCATATTGGAAGTGGTTTAGCTGGTATAGCGTTTAAAACTGGCGATGCCCAGTGGTCAAGCTGTTTTAAAACAGACGAAAGGTTTCTGGGTGTTAGGGAAAGATTCGCTGATTTCTATCAATCAGGAGTTTCTGCACCTTTTAAGGTTAATAAAATAATTCATGGTGTAGTTAATTTAGATTGTAATAGCCGCTTTCCTTTTGATAAAGAATGTTCTTTATTGGTGAGAAGCGTCGCTGATCTCATAGCTTTAATTTATCAAATGCAAGCATCGAAATAATTAAAAAGGGAGGAGTGTTCTCATATTTATGAAACATGATCAATTATATTGGGATAATAAGATGGCATCTATCCTTGATTATTATCGATATTGGGGTTCCAGAGAAGTGCCAGTAACTGTTATACCCGAATTAACTGCCCAAGATGCAATTAAGAAGCAAGAAGAATGTGCTGGTGTGGCAATTGATCATCCGACTTTTGGTAAGAGAATGAGAGAATATGAAGAACAGTTGAGGCGAAAAAGATTGTCTGAGTTATCCGACCTAGTCCCTGCATAAACATGAATATCTTAAGGCGGGCTTGTGCCCGCAACCCAAGCAGCGCTGCGGATTGGGCCAAACGGATCACACGTGATCCCGTTTGGGACCTTCGCGTTGCTCAGGACGACCCAATCCGCGGCGCGACGCATCCGCCAGCCACCGGGGGCGGCCTGGCGGAAATAAACCTCGTCAATGTCTCATGCTTCTTGAGTGCAAAAAAGGCGTCACTCCTGGGGCGGAATAGGGTCAGCCCCGAATGGCGCTAAGTTAAGGCGATCCCGACATGCTTGCGTTCAACTAGATCAAGGCATTAGGGTCGTGTCTAAATATTCAACAAAGAAGAATTAGGGTCGTATCTATACAATGACAAAAGGTTTGACGCGAAAAGAATTAGGGTTGGCAGCAGCCGACAAGCCTGCGATTCAGCAGATAAGTGAACGCTATAGCGGTCACGTTCAACTCGCGCTCAACGTCCGTAAAAGCCGTAGATGTGGCTTTCTTTTTCGCCCCAGGTGGCGTCAAGCACAAGCCTGACACCCTCCAGGCGCCGGCCGATCGGCACTCGCACCAGGCGCTGATAGTTGCCTGTTACGTGCTGCAGCGTTTGCCATTTTCCGGCAATAAATCCTTCAATCCGGAACTCCTTCGGCAGCGGCGGCGGGACCGTCCTCAACTGCTTTCCCACCGGCACGTGGCGCGTCATGATGATATTCCGATCCAGGGCGCTGTCGAGAATCAGCGCGACTTCCCGCACCTCTTCCGGCGCGGAAAACTCGTAAGTAATGCTGTCGCCAACGCGCGCTTTCCAGGAATGGAAATCACCCTTGACCGGCCGATGAATCCCGTCGCGGACCGGCTCAGGATTTCCCTGGGAGGCAGTCAGCCGCGCCTGGGCAGTCAATGCCGGCGCCCTCAGAGCCAGGCCCGGCAAGTAGCAGTCATCCCATAGCAGCGCCTGCTGCAATTCCCGGATGTAGGGCAGAAGCCCGCGCGGCTCCACGCCGCGCAGCGCGGCCAAGGCCGCGGCGGCGCCAGCAGCCTGGCCCATACTGCAGGCCGTGCCCATGACCCGGGTGGAACTCATCGCCGCGTGTGTGCAGCTTGCGCAGCGCCCACTGAACATCAGGTTGGCAACGTTGCGGGAATAAAGAGCGCGATAGGGGATGCCATAGGGCGAAGGGGCGGGGTGAAAAATCGTGGCCGGGGCGCCCAGTTTGACGGCGCGGAATCCGGCCGGGTGGTGATCGTCCATCGGCCAACCGCCATAAGCCACGAGGTCATCGAATTGGCCGCCGCCCTCGATATCCCCCTGGCAGAGCACGTGCTCGCCACGGTAGCGTCGGCTTTCCCGTTTGGCCGGCAGGAATTGCAGCCAGTCCAGCGCCCAGTTGGCAGCGCCGTGGTCGCCGCGGTTCTTGATATGGTCCCAGACCCCCAGCGCGATCTTCAACAGTTCGTGCCGCAGCTTTTCAGTATCGTGGATCGAATCGTGTTCGCCGCCCAGCTCAATCCACCAGTAGCCCATACCCCAGAACTCATGGCCTTTGGCGCCGTAAGGCAGGTCGGAATCTTTTTCAAAGCGTTCAATCCAGGCCGGCGGATCAAAGGATTGCGGAGAGTCATATTCCCTGGTCTGGAAAAGACAGGTCATGCCCATGGTGTGTTGATCGGCCTGCTCGGGGGCGATTGATTCGCCGTATTCGGCGCGCGCTTCGCGGCCCACCCGGAATTCGGCGCCGCTCAAGGGAGCAAGAATGGCATCGCCGGAACAGTCAATAAATATCTTGGCCGTGACCGTATGAAAGGTCTGGGTGGTCAATTGCCAGCCCTTGGCGCTTGTGATGCGGGAGCCGTCCATGGTTGCGTCCTGGCAGGAACAATTCAGCAGTAACCTGAGGTTTGGTTGCTGTTGGGCCGCTTCATAAAGCACCAGGTCCCAGAGCGAGTAATTCCAGTGGGGATTGAAGCGCTGATTAGCGAGACGCAGTTCTTCGAGGATGCCGGTCTCGCGCAGCAGCGGAATCTGGTGATAGCGGTCGGCCCCGCAGATATGCATGCGCATTTCGCTGGAAGCGTTTCCGCCCAGGACCGGCCGGTCATGCATCAGGGCCACCTGGGCGCCATGCCGCGCCGCGGCTAAGGCCGCACACAAACCGGCCATACCGCCGCCGATTACGGCAATGTCAGCATTGTGCCGCTCTTCGCGAAAAACAGATGGTCCCATGGTGGTTCCTTTTCACGAGAAAAATGGGATGGCGCATCAGAGCTGTCAAGCCGTAAATGCAGAGTAAAAGTTTTCTTGGGTATTTTGGTTGGTGTTCGCATCGTTTGATAATCGGAGAATGCGCGCCGCATTTCGTTCGAAAAACCTCCGGCGATTCCGGCCCATCTGTTCCGTTGCCGCGTTCGCGCATACACGAGTATAGCGCTTCGCGTGGCGCCGGCACATCTGGGCCGGACTGGCCGGATTTTTTTGAATCCCGCTCTGCGGGCAGCGAAATGCGCCGCGCGGATTCATATCGCGCCCCACAACCCCCGGGCGCGATATTTGCCCGCCCGCCTGTATCGCTATGCATAGCATTGTGGGCAGGCTTGCATACCTTATGACGAGTCGCAGGAAGCGGCAGTCGAGAAGAAATACCCTTTCAAAATTGAGGGGTTACGTGCAAGAAGTTTTCTGCTTGTGCCGGGCAAGTAAGCGCATAGGATGGACTCATGGCTTCAATCAATATCAGAACGATGGCGCCGGACTTGATTGTGCCGCCGGTTACCGACGAACCCCCGGCGCCGGGCCGCCGCGTGCGCCGTGCGTTAGACGGCTTCACCGGCACGCGCGTCTATCACACGCTCTTTCTGCCGACCAACTGGAACCCTGCGCGCCGGTTCCCTGTCATTGTGGAATACCCCGGCAATGGACCTTACGTGAGCGCGCTGGGCGATGTTTGTTCCGGCGAGGTGGAAGACTGCGCGCTGGGCTATGGCCTGTCGGCCGGGCGTGACTTTATCTGGATCGGCCTGCCGTTCATAAACCGGGAGCATACCGGCAATGAGCGCTATTGGTGGGGCGATGTAGCAATGGATGTGGACTATTGCTGCCGCGCGGTGCGCCAGGTTTGCCAGGAATTTGGCGGCGACCAGCGCGCGGTGTTCCTCACCGGGTTTTCCCGCGGCGCCATTGCCTGCAATTATATCGGGCTGCATAACGACGCCATTGCCGGGCTTTGGTGCGCGTTCCTGCCGCACAGCCATTATGATGGTGTAGTCCGCCGGGATTATCCCGCCAGTGACCGGGCCGCGGCGCTGATGCGCCTGCGGCGCTTGAATGGCCGTCCTTCCCTGATCACCCAGGAGCGCACGGACAATCCCAGTTGCGCGCTACCGGCCACGCGCTCCTTCCTGGAAACATCCGGCGTCCAAGCGCCGTTCACGTTCATGGAATTGCCCTTCCACAATCATTGCGCTGATTGGCTCCTGCGCGCGTTGAGCGAACGCGAACAGGTGCGCGCGTGGGTGCAACGGGTAAGACATTCTGCGTCAGAGCGGGCCTAATAGAGATTGACAAGTAGTGGCTGTGGTGAGAATGTTGCACGCATGCCAAGGCCTTCAGGCTGAAGCACAGCTCTGACCATGAATAATGCCGTTGGAATTGAGCACTCATGGGCGCGTTAGATACCAAAGTTAGATTTGACCCCAATTCCGCCGAACCGGTTGATGAGCATGCTGGCCGCGCGCATAATGAAGAGACCATTGCGTCATTGCGCGCCGAACTGGCGGAGGCGAACGAGGCAATCCGTCAGGCCCGAGCCGGCGTTATAGCCTTGCAGGACGGGGTTCAGGCCCTGCAGGAACGTGGCAAGGAGTTTGCCGCGGAGCGTGATCGTCTCCAGCAGTCATTGGCGGAACTTCAGGCTGAGCTGGACGAAGCGCATGCTGGCCGCGCGCAAAATGAAGGGACCATCGCGTCATTGCGTGCCGAACTGGCGGCAGCGAACGCGGTGGTCCGGCAAACAGCCTCCGGCGTTACCGCTCTACAGGAAGAGATTCAGGCCCTGAAGGGACGCGGTAACGAGTTCGCCACGGAGCGCGCTCGCCAGCAACAGTTATTGGCGGAACTTCAGGCCAAGCTGGACGAAGCGCGTGCCGGCCGCGCGCATAACGAAGAGACCATCGCGTCATTGCGCGTCGAACTGGCGGCAGCGAACGAGGCGGTTCTTCAGGCGAAATCCGGCGTTACTGCTCGGCAGGAAGAGATTCAGGCCCTGCAGGAACGTGGCAAGGAGTTTATCGCGGAGCGTGATCGTCTCCAGCAGTCATTGGCGGAACTTCAAACCAAACTGGAAGATGCGCATGCTGGTCGCGCGCATAATGAAGAGACCATCGCGTCATTGCGCGCCGAACTGGCGGCGGCGAACGAAGCGGTTCGGCAAACAGGCTCCGGCGTCACCGCTCTGCAGGAAGAGATTCAGGCCCTGCAGGAACGTGGCAACGAGTTTGCTACGGAGCGTGATCGCCTCCAGCAGTCGTTGGCGGAACTTCAGGCCAAGCTGGACGAAGCGCGCGCTGGTCGGGCGCGCAATGAAGAAACCATCGCGTCGCTGCTTGCCGAGTTAGCGGCGGCGGACGAAGCGGTCCTTCAGGCGAAATCCGGCGTCACCGCTCGGCAGGAAGAAATTCAGGCCCTGCAGGAACGTGGCAACGAGTTTGCCGGGGAGCGTGATCGCCTGCAGCAGTCATTGGCGGAACTTCAGGCCAAGCTGGACGAAGCGCATGCCGGTCGCGCGCATAATGAAGAGACCATCGCGTCGCTGCGCAGCGAGTTAGCGGCGGCGAACGAAGCGGTTCGGCAAACAGGCTCCGGCGTCACCGCTCTGCAAGCAGAGATTCAGGCTCTGAAGGGACGCGGCGCAGAATTGGTCGTAGAGCGTGATCGCCTGCAGCAGTCATTGACGGAGCTTCAGACCAATCTGGATGAAGCGCGCGCTGGTCGGGCGCGGAATGCGGAAACCATTGCGTCGCTGCGCGCCGACTTGGCGGCGGCGCGGGGGACGCGCGGGCAACCGCGCTCCGGCGTTACCGCTCTGCAAGCAGAGATTCAGGCTCTGAAGGGACGCGGCGCAGAATTGGTCGTAGAGCGCGATCGCCTGCAGCAGTCATTGGCGGAACTTCAGACCAAACTGGAAGAAACGCGCGCTGGTCGGGCGCGCAATGAGGAAGCCATTGCGTCGCTGCGCGCCGACTTGGCGGCGGCGCGGGGGACGCGCGGGCAACCACACTCCGGCGTCACCGCTATGCAGGCGGAGATTCAAGCGCTGAAGGGACGAGACAAGGAGTTTGCCACGGAGCGCGATCACCTGCAGCAGTCGTTAGTGGAACTTCAGGCCAAGCTGGACGAAGCGCGGGCTGGTCAGGCGCGTAATGAAGAAACCATCGCGTTGCTGCGCAACGAACTGGCGGCAGCGAAGGAGGCGCATGGGCAAACGGGATCCGGCGTAACAGCTTTACAGGAAGGTGAGACACTAAAGGGACGTGGCAAAGGGTCTGCCGTGGAGCGCGATCGTCTGCAGCAGTCGTTGGCGGAACTTCAGGCCAAGCTGGATGAAGCGCGGGCTGGTCAGGCGCGCAATGAAGAAACCATCGCGTCGCTGCGCCATGGGCTGACGGCCGAACAGCGCCTGCGCAACAATGAACGCCGGCAGGCTGCCGTCCGCGAGCGTAAACTCGGCGAGCAACTCCGGGCTATCCAGCGAGGTGGAACGTGGATCAGCCTTGCGCTGTCCGGCCGTTCGCATGGAACGAAGATCGAAATCAAGCCTATTGCCATTGCGGCTGTTGCCGTGCTCGTGCTTGTCCTTGGCGCATTTCTGTGGGGCCGCTACCGCGGTAAGTCCGCCGGCGATTTGCCTGCCGTGGCTGACACTGTATCCACGGTCGCGCCTGTGCCTGTAACCGTACCCGCGATTAGTGAGCCGGAAACAGATACTTTTGCGACCAGCCCCGCTGAGGAAACCGGTGCCGATGATGTGCGCAGCGCGGATGCCGATGAGGAAAGCGTCATCCTGCCGGCTATTGAGCTGAAAGGACTTCAGACCAAGCCGGTTGATAACGGCCTTCGGATCGTCTTTGATAATGGCGTGTTTCCCCGGTATGCGATCATGTCCGATGAGGCGCGCGGTCTGTTAAAGCAACTTGCCGATAAACTGCGCCCCGCGATGTCAACCTGCCGCCTGGAAATCACAGGCCACACGGGCCCGGAACCTGTCCGCGAAGGCGTTGTGCCGGATAACCGGACCTTGGGCTATCAACGGGCCCAAGCTGTTGCCGAGTATTTCAAGACGGAATGCGCTTTGCCGGCCGACGCTCTGTCGGTTACCTCGGCGGGTGAAGTCAATCCTCCGTATCCCAATACCTCGCCGGAGCTGAGGAAGAAAAACCGCACGGTCACGATTCTTGTAGTCCCGCGCCGTTAGACCATTTTCCGTAAAGATACACGTTTTTGCGTGTATGTTTTGTAAGGGCGTTGCGGTTCTCACGAACCGCCTCTACACCAAATAACTCCCTGACATCCGGTGTAGAAGCCGTTCGCCGGAACGGCATTGGGTTGCGGGTCTAAGCCCGCCTTAATCAATTCAGGGTTATTCATTCAAGGCTTCTCTGCAAGCCAGCGCCTTACCGCCGTCGGTCCAGGGCCAAAATGCGGCGCATATTAGCGCTGAGCACAGGGACGAGCGCGGCGTCCGGCAGATTCAGCGACAACAGCCGGCCAAGTTCCCACGGCACGCCGTGGCAGTAGGCATCGCTGCCGTAGACGACCTTGCCGGTGGAAACCCGCCGCAGTGTATCTTCCCAAGGCGTCGCGGAGCAAAAACTGCCGCACCATTCCAGGTACACGTTGGCGTGCGCTGCCGCCAGTTCCTCCGCCTCCGCTCGACCTGTATCTCCGCCGCCCGAATGGCCCAGCAGGAAGATCGCGCGCGGATATCGCTTCACCACGGCCTTGAGCATGGCGGGTGAATTGATTGTTCCCTCCCAGGTGTGATTCAAAATCGGCAGGCAATGGGCCTGGGCGTGCTCCCACATCGGACGGAATCGTTCGTCGGCAATGTTCACGGCCCAGTAGTCGCAGAGCGTCTTGAAGCCCGCGAAATCACGCATGATTTGCCCGAGACGCGGCGCGAGAATGTCGGCAAAACGCGGGTTGAATCCGAAGTAAGGCCGCAAGCGGCGGCGATGCGGCCGGAGCGCCCTGACCAGCTTCTGGTGGCCTTCAATCGGGTCTGGCCCCAGAAGCCCTTCCAGGCCCGAGACCAGCATGAGGCGCACCCCCAGCGCGTCGGCCTTTTTAAGCGTAGCTGTGATTTGCTCCCGCAAGTTATTGGTTTCGAGCACGAACCCCCCGCTGCCGCCGAGATGATAGTGCGCATCCACAATGTCCACGCCCAGTTTCCGCCCTTGCAATAATTTGGTCCAAAGGGAGGTGGAGGATTTGCTCCGGACTGCTTTGGCCGCCGGAAGGGGGCCAAGGCCGAGCAAGCGCTCGAGGTTGCCGTGCGCGATGGCCGAGCGCTCCGCCGGAGTGATGCTTGCATCCATCAGGGCGGCGATAGCCGCGCCATTGTGCGTTTTGGCGCCCATGCCGAACAGAATGCGCTCGGCCCCAAACTCGCGCACAGCAATCGCAATCGCATTCCAGGTGTGCAGCAAGGACGTCTCCACCAGCACGTTAGCCCGCTGCCGCATCAGGTCGAAGGTCTCAATGTATTGCGGCCACATGACGTCCGTGACCACGAAACTCACGGTGGGCAGACGCGCGGCGACCGCCAGCAGGTCGTCCGGCTTGAGCTCGGCGAAACTGACGAATACCACGGGCCGTAGGTCTGCCAGCTTAGTCAGGACCGGCTCGACGAGTCGAAGCGTGTTCGCGTAGACTGCCTTGAAGCGCAGCGCGCGCGAGCCTGATTTTGAGGTTATCATGGCCGCGAGGGCGTCCACAGCGCCGTGCTCATAAAGCATTTGAGCCGAGAAGCCGAAGGCGGGGATCAGCCGATTGCGCGCTTGCCCATTGAGCGCGATTTGCTCCAGCAGCCGCGCGTTGGCGGTCGGGAGGTGATCGGTTGCGGCGCTCGTGTGCCAGACCACGGAACGCGCCACGCCCAGCCGGTCCAGGTGCGCCAACAGGTCAGCCGCCCGCGGATGCGCCGTCGGCGTATTGATGCCGGCGCCGAATCTTCCATTGGCGTCGAACAAAACAGGTATGGTTCTCATCGCACGGACTTACCCGCAAAAAAACGGTGGCAGGTTGCGCTGTTTTTGCGACAAAAATGGGCAAGCGCGCCAGAGCTGTCAAGCCGCAAATGCATGATCGTGCTTGCAACCCGGCTATCGCTTGCCCCACCATACATGTCATCAGTGGTTTCAAGAAGGACAACACATTAGCAGCGCGCAATAACTCGTAAAAGAACAGGAGCCGTTATGCAAAAAGAGATCCGCGTCACGGTCTGGAACGAATTCCGCCACGAAAAAGAGAATGCGGCCGTCAAAAAACATTATCCGGACGGAATGCATGCGGCAATCGCTAAAACGCTTTCCGCCCAACCCGGCATCCGCGCGCGCACTGCTACGCTGGACGAGCCGGAGCACGGTCTAACCGAGCAGACCTTGGCGGATACGGACGTCCTCACCTGGTGGGGGCACGTGGCTCATGGCGAAGTCAGCGACCAGGTAGTCGCGCGGGTGCAACAGCGCGTGCTCTCAGGCATGGGACTGATCGTCCTGCATTCCGGCCATTTTTCCAAGGTCTTCCGCCGGCTGATGGGGACCAACTGTTCGCTCAAATGGCGTGAGGCGGACGAGAAAGAGCGCCTCTGGAATCTGGAGTCGGGCCATCCGATCGCCGAGGGGCTGGGTGATTTTTTTGAGCTACCCTATGAAGAAATGTATGGGGAACGTTTCGACATTCCGACGCCCGAGGAGTTAATCTTCATCTCCTGGTTCGAAGGCGGCGAGGTGTTCCGCAGCGGCTGCTGTTGGACGCGCGGCCATGGCCGGATCTTCTATTTTCGACCCGGCCATGAAACGTATCCGACCTATCACGACGCCAACGTGCAACGGATCCTGGTCAATGCCGTCCGCTGGGCGGCCGCGCGGGTATGGATTGCTACCGACACGTGTCCCGCGACAAAGCCCCTGGAGCGCATCGCGCCGAAAGAGGCAGTGTTCGGCAGAGCTGGTGTCGAGCAACAAGTCCGAGATCAGTAGGGCACTCGAGAAAGGATAATGGTTTTCATATGGTTCAAAACAAGAAACTGCGAGTGGGACAGATCGGGGTGGGCGGGTTCGGCGCTTATCGGCGCGAACGCCTGCGCGAGACGGGGCTGTTCGAGTTGGTGGCGGCCTATGATCGCAGTCCGGAGGCGCTGGAGCGGTGCCGGCGGGAGGACGGAGCGCAACCCTGCGCAAGTTATGAGGAATTGCTGGCCGTGCCCGGCCTGGAAGCGGTCATTATCTGCACGGGCGCGAAATATCACGCCGCGCAGGTCATCCAGGCCGCCGAACGCGGCTTGCATGTATTTGTCGAAAAGCCGCTGTGCGGCAAGGCCGATGAGCTTCAGGAGCTGCTGGCCTCCCAGAAACGATCGGGCGTGAAGATTGGTGTAGGCCATCAAGATCATACCAGCGACGCCTGCTCGCTGGCGATCAAACGCAAGATTGACGAGGGCGCCCTGGGCCGCATTGCCGCCTTCGAATACACCACGGCGCACAGCGGCGGGTTTGCGATCCAACCGGGCGATTGGCGGGGCGATCCGGACTGCAATCCCGGCGGCATGTTGTTTCAGTGCGGCGTCCATGGTCTCCATGAACTGATGTTCTATTTCGGGCCCGTGGCCGAGGTCTTCTGCCTGCTGCGCTACGATCTGCACACAACGGCCACGGCGGACGTGGCGATCTGCCAATTGCGGTTCGGCTCGGGCCTGATCGGGACGCTGCACGCCTACCATGTGACGCCTTATCGCCACACCTTGAGCATTTTCGGCACGCAAACGAACATCTACCGGGAGGAATTGGCCTTTGATGAAGGCACGAAACTATGGTTGCAAACCACGCATCTGGACGGAAAAAAGGAGCCCCGCGTGCCGTTGGTGGTCGAAGGCGCGACCGACGCCTGCGGCAGCCTGCGTAGCTTTTATGAGGCCATCAAGCGCGGCGGCGAGCCGTGCCCATCGCTGGCGGATGGCGCGCGGGCTGTGCAGGTCGTGTTCGCGGCGGAGCAATCGGCGCGCACCGGCCGGCCGGTTAGGGCGTCCCTGGTGAAGTGACCAATGGGTTTGACCATAACATATCAGCCTTGTATAAATAAGACGGCCCCAGGAAGGAGAAATCACTTAATGAAAAAAATATTTGTTACTACGCCGTTAGTATTGTTTCTGAAGGGCTTTGTAGTTTTCAGTTATGCTGTTGCCCAACAAGAGCAAAAAGGGGAAAATAACTGCGTAGCGTGCCATGCTACAAATTCTCCGGGCATTGTCAAACAATGGCAGGTAAGCAAGCATGGGCAACTGGGCTTGGATTGCCTCGTTTGCCACACGGCTGCCAAGGGTGAAATTGATGCTTTCGAGCACCACGGGAAATTAATCTCAGCCATCCCCACGCCTAATGACTGCGCCCAATGCCATGAAAAAGAAGTCAAGGAATTTTCCAAGAGCCACCATGCCCAGGCCGCTCAATTTATCGGCTCTTTGGATAATTTATTGGGGGAGGTTGTTGAGGGCGGGCCGTCGGCTAATTTAGGTTGTCGCCAGTGCCACGGCAGCGAAGTTAAGGTGTTAAAAGATGGAAAATTGGACCACGCCACCTGGCCTAACACGGGGATGGGGAGAATTAATCCCGATGGGAGCAAAGGTTCTTGTGCCGCTTGCCACTACCGGCACACCTTCTCGGTAGCCCAAGCCCGGCAGCCGGAAAATTGCGGCAAATGCCACATGGGTCCGGACCATCCTCAACTGGAAATTTATAATGAATCGAAACACGGGGTTCTCTTCCGCAGTTTTATCGGGGCAATGAACTTGGAGAATGAAGCCGAAAAATGGATTGCCGGCCGGGATTACCTGTTTCCTACCTGCGCCTCTTGCCATATGAGCGCTACGCCAAACCAGCCGGTTACCCACGATGTGGGCGATAGGATTTCCTGGACGCTCCGTCCCGCTATCTCCACTAAATTAGAAAATTGGCAAAAACGCAGGGAATCTATGCGCGATGTCTGCGTTCAATGCCATGGCCCGGCCCAGATCGTTAATTTTTATCAGCAGTATGACGAAGCGGTGCACTTGTATAATGAAAAATTTGCCCGGCCGGCCAAAACGGTCATGGATAAATTATATGAAAGCGGCAAACTTAGCCGCACACCGTTTGATGAGAAATTAGAATGGATTTATTATGAGTTGTGGCACCACGAAGGACGGCGCGCCCGCATGGGCGCCTCCATGCAAGGGCCTGATTTTGTCCAATGGCACGGTTTTTATGAGGTGGCCAAACATTTCTATTTCGAGTTTTTACCTGAGGTTAAAGAAAAAGACCCAAAATTAGCCGAACAACTTATCAGTACGGAAGAACACCGCTGGATTAAGGGATTGGGCAAAGAAGATATTAAAAAAACAGTGGAATTTTATAAGGGCCGCTATAAGCAATAAAGGCTTGGCCAGCAATTATTTCCCATAGAGGCGCAACGTGCCAAAAGTCAAAGTGGGCCTGATTGGCTGCGGCAACATCAGCGGCATCTATTTCAAGATGCTGCGCGAAGTGTATAACAATATCCTCGAGGTAGCGGCCTGCGCGGACTTGGCGCCGGCGCGCGCCCGGGTTAAGGCTGCGGAAAACCCGGGCGTCAGAGCGCTTTCGGTCAAGCAGCTTCTGGCCGAGCCGGAGATTGATATCGTCGTTAACCTGACGATTCCCAAGGCCCATTACCAGGTGGCCCGGCAGGCGCTCAAGGCCGGCAAGCATATATATAACGAAAAGCCCCTGGCCCTCGCGCGCGCGCAGGGTCTTAAACTCCTGGCGCTGGCAAATGAGAAAGGCAAGCTGATCGGCTGCGCGCCCGATACTTTCCTGGGCGGCGGCCTCCAAACCTGCCGCAAGTTGATTGATGATGGCGCCATCGGCGAGCCGGTCGCCGCCACGGCCTTTATGATGTGCCACGGCCATGAGCACTGGCACCCGGATCCGGAATTCTATTACCAGGCGGGCGGCGGCCCGCTCTTCGATATGGGCCCTTATTACCTGGCCGCGCTCGTCAATCTGCTGGGTCCGGTCAAGCGCGTGACCGCTTCAGCCCGGATCAGTTTTCCGACGCGCACGATCACCAGCGCCCCGAAGAACGGCCAGGTAATACCGGTGGAAGTGCCGACCCATGTGGCCGGCGTCATGGATTTTGCCAGTGGCGTCGTGGGCACAATTATTACCAGCTTTGATGTCTGGAGCCATACGCTGCCCTGTATCCAGATTTATGGCAGCCAGGGTTCGCTGCAAGTGCCGGATCCGAACGGGTTCGGCGGCGTGGTGAAAATCCGCGGGGCCGCTGAAGCCGAGTGGCGCGAGGTGCCGTTAACGCACGTGGCCGATATTGACCGCGGCACGGGCGTGGCCGATATGGCCTGCTCAATTCTGCGGCCCGATCGCCGGCACCGCGCCAGCGGCTGCTTGGCCTTCCATGTGCTTGATATCATGCAGGCGTTCCATGAAGCCTCCGCTAAAGGCAAGCATGTGCTTATCAAGAGCACTTGCGAGCGGCCGGCAGCCCTGCCGACCGGCTTGGCCAGGGGCGAGTTGGATAAATAAGAAGAAAGATTTTCCCCGTCAGCTTTCGCCGAAGCCGGCTGCGCGCAAACGTTCCCCGGTAAGCGGTGTGGTGGTTGGCCCCGTTTCCAGGCAGCGGCGCACATGCTTGCCGATGAGGTCGGTTTCCAGGTTGACCTTGTCGCCGGCGCGCAGTTTGTCCAGCGTGGTGTGACGGCAGGTGAATGGAATCAGCTCCACGGCAAAGCCGCGTTGGTCCAGCTCCGTAATGGTGAGACTAACGCCATCAATGGCGATCGAGCCTTTCCATACCATGCCGCGCAAGAGTTCGGCAGCGCAGCTCACGCGCAGAATCCAATCCCGGCCTCTTGCCTGGCGATGACTCACTGTGCCGGCGCCATCCACATGGCCGGTGATTAAATGGCCGCCCAGCGCCTCGCCCAACCGCAAGGCCCGCTCCAGGTTAAGCGCCGCGCCCGGCCGTTTGGCGCCAAGAGTGGTGCGTTTGCACGTCTTCCCAAGGATATCGCAGGCGAAACGCATTCCCGCAATCCGCGCGATGGTCAGGCAGGCGCCGTCAACCGCCAGACTTTCGCCAACCGCCAGCGGCGGTTGCCAGACGGGGCTTTGGATGACCAGCCGCAATCCTCCGGCCGCCGTCTCGCGGCAGACGAGCTTGCCAACATGCTGAATGAGGCCGGTGAACATAAAAAACCTTAAGCAAACGCCAAACGTCCAACGTCGAACGCCCAATATTGAATGAAAAATGAAAACAAAAGCAAATGGCAACCGATTACAAAATGCCAAATGAACGCCCAACGCTCAATGCTGAATGAAAAATGAAAGCCAAGCAAACAAGAGAAGATTATTTATTCGGTTCGTTTTTCTCAGCGGTTTTAATGCTCGTGGAAAAGATCCTGATTAATTCGTCCGTTTCGGTCATAGCAGCGGCAAGTTCGGGAATACTTGATGAGTTCATAATCTTGTGGATCAGTCGCAGCCAGCGCCTGGATTCCCGTAGCTCTTTCAGGCTGATACTCAATTTATGGATAAAATCCTGACGTGATTCCGCCGCTTCCGCTTCTCCGTGGTTAGAAAGCGGCGATGTCCCGGAACGTAATAATTGTCCGGCGATGTGATTGCCTGCGCGGGTAGCAGGCAGTCGTTCCGCAATGCGAATAATCATAGCGGCGTATTCCAACAGCCGGTCTTCGAGATTATAACGCTTATCGGCGCTCACGGTTGTTTCTTTATTCATTGAACATTGGGCGTTGGGCGTTTGCTTGTTTTCCTATTCCTTCGCTCTGGCTTGGCCGAGATCAGCAGATCCTTGCCAATGCGCCGGCATCCAGTAAAGACTAATTTCGGCGCGGCCTTGAGCGGCCAGCCGCGGCCGCCGACCACGCTCGGCGCCTTGCGGCCGCCCAGGATGCAAGGCGCGAAGAAAAATCGGAATTCATTTACCAGCCGCAAGCGAATCAGAGACGCCGCTAATTTACCGCCGCCCTCGCATAGAACCTGCAAGCACCCGAGTTTTCCCAGCTTTTGCATAAGCGTTCTCAGCGCCACGCCTTCCTGGGCTCGCGGCAGCACCCATACTTGCGCGCCCTTTGCCCGCCAGGCGGCTCGCCGGCGCGCCGGACACGCCGCGGTGGTGGCGATAATCGTTTGGGCTTGATATTGGTCAGTCATTATTCGAGCGCCGGGCGATAAGGTTCCGCGGGTATCCACCACCACCCGCCAGGGCCGGCGGCCACGCGCGGGCTTGGGCCAGAGAGAGGGATTATCGGTCAGCGCGGTGCCGGCGCCGACCAGGATGGCGTCAGCGCTCCGGCGCCAGGCCTGGACCTGCGCGCGGGCGGCCGGAGCGGTTATCCAGCGCGAGCGGCCGTATTCATCGGCAATTTTGCCGTCAAACGATGCCGCCAGTTTCAGGACCAGGTACGGGCGCCGTGTTCTGATCCAGGTTGCAAATGGCGCGAGCAGTTGGCGCGCTTCGTCAATGCCAACGTCTTCGGTTACTTTCAATCCGGCCTTGCGCAGAATAGCCAGGCCGCGGCCGTTGTGCCGGGGATTCGGGTCGCGCGCGGCCACTACCACGCGGCGAATGTCGGAGCGGATAATCGCGCGCGTGCAGGGCGGCGTGCGACCCTGGGTGCAACATGGTTCCATTGTAACGTAAAGCGTCGCGTTCCGGGCGCGCGCGCCGGCGGCGTGAATAGCCAGGATCTCCGCATGCTCTGCGCCGGCGCGGTGATGCCAGCCTTGGCCGAGAAGTTTGCCGGCGCGGACGATCACGGCGCCCACGGGCGGGTTAGGGCGCGTGAGTCCTTCGCCGCGCCGGGCTAAGGCCAGAGCGCGCTTCATCCAGTGATTGTGATTTTGGCGGACGTTCATTTGTAGAATACAAAATGCAAAATCGCAGTTCTCGCTACCAAGGAATTTTCCACCATTGGCGGATCCGCCTACGGTGGACGATCCGGGTAGCCGCGCCCGTGAGGGCGTGGATCCGGCCGGTAACCACGGCGTCACCGCCGCAGCTACATGAAATCTCGATCGCGCAAGCGCATCGGGACCGTCTTTGGCGGCTTAATTCAGCGCACTCGCTTCCCGGCTGGGGCGGTCCAAATCTTTGTGCGCCCGGTCCAGAATGCCGTTAACAAACCTGCCCGACTCGTTGGAACTGAACCGCTTGGCAATATCCACGGCTTCGTTAATGGAAACCACCGGGGGAATATCGCTCCGGTAGAGCATTTCAAAAAGGGCCACGCGCATAACGTTGCGGTCCACGGCGTTCAGGCGCTTGAGTTCCCAGTGTTCGCTATAGGCCTGAATGCGCTTATCGAGCTCCGGCAGGTGGGCCAAGACTCCCCGAATCAATTCATTGGCGAATGGGCGTGATGCCAGCGCAACGTTCTGCAGGGTCCAGAACTCTTCCAGGGCCTGATTGAGGTCGTTGCCGGCGTTGAAGTCGTGCTGAAAGAGAAATTGAACCGCCCACTCGCGGCCAAATCGTCGCGTGGTCATGACTTCTTTCCGTCACCGGTTACTTGTCCGCTCACCCCGGTTCAGCGGCGGGCCACGCAGCGGACCATCCGCTGCAACCGATAGCTGTTCCCTGTTTCAAACCGCTTCCGGAACGGATTCAAACAAAAGCCGCTGGATTTCGGTCCCCGGCGCTCGCTTTGACAAATACAGCATCTCAATTCCGACGACGTGGTCCTGTACGTCGAAATCCACGATGATGCCGGGCGAGACTTCTTCTGAACGACTTGCGGGCACTTGACTCAAAGTCAGGTAAAGCGCGTCGGCTTGTCGGTCCACTTTTAACTTCATGGGATGGTCCTCCTGCGATCAAAGAATACCGTTATGATGTGTGGCGGCGTTCTTTTAGCGTTAACAATGACCCGTAATACACGATTGCCAAATTCAGCGACACGCGCGAGATGATGTGCCAGATCCGCGTCCACCGGATCGGCCTCGGTCGCCTCCGGCGTGGTCAAGGCCTGTTCCATCCAGCCGATCCGGATTCTGCGCTTCTTGAGCGCATCCTGGGCGTGTTCTGTCAGAACGTAGTCCACCTCTCGCTCACTCCGGGACTCGTAACATTTACAAATCTGAGTACATTATCATCCCATAAGGTCGGGATTTTGAGTTAGAACACGGCTAATATCGAGGAAGAACAAGTTCTCCTCGACAAGTTCAGTTTCAGTTTTTTGGTGGAACACATATGGATAGCATCCCTTTTCAACAGATAGCTGTC
>JACPGM010000025.1 GCA_016188985.1 Lentisphaerota bacterium
GCCGCGCCCTACCGCGATGTCGAGGATCTGCTCATGTCCTGTACCGGCCGCATCCATTTGTTTATTGGCGTTCCGGAAATGTCCGCGGCGCGCTTTGAACGCTTCCTGGCGGTGGGCGGTTTTGAAGTGTCGGCCGAAAAGAAGGGTGGCGCCGTTGTCTGGCTCCAGGTCAAATCCCTGGTGGGCGCAATCTGCCGCATCCGGAACCCCTGGTATCCGGGCCCTCTGCGGGCCATTGACCTTGCCTCGGGCGCTGAGGCGCCGGTGGAAAGCGCCGGCGACACTGTTTCATTTTCAACCGTTGCCGGCCATGCTTACGAGCTCAGGCGGTAATGCGTCATGTGGGGAGAAATGGCGCGACGCCATGCGAAGCGCGTGGCAGGCAAGTATCGGAACGCTGACGCGTTCCGCTCCGAATAGAAGAATCGTAGAATTGGAGCGGCGCCGGTAACGGCGCCGGGAGTCGCGCCCTACTTCAGCAGTTTTTCGGGACGATCGTGCCCGTGGTCATTGGCCGGAATTGCCGGCCGAGTTAACGAAAGCAGGAAGCGTGTAATGCGCAGACCCGGCTCCGATTATTTACTGGAATACCATCAATTCCTCGCTCAACCCTGCTGGGCCGTGGCGAGGCAGCGGCGTCGGGTGGCGGCATAGCTTGGCGGCAGAGGGAATCGCCGGAAATCATTCCCGTCTATAGGATCCACGTATTCCTGGTTACGGAAATAGGCTATTAGAGCCTCTCTAAGGTGCGCTTGCGTTGCCGCGTTTTGAGGGGCCAGGGCCAGATTCTGTGACTCGTGCGGATCGTTCACGTGATCAAAAAGCATCTCGTATTCATCGGCTGCCGCATAAACGTATTTGTATCGGCGATCCATGCACATATAAACGGCCATTTCCTTTTCGCCGTACTGTCCGATGAGCAGTTCCCTTGCCGGCGCACGTTTGTTTACAAGATCAACCAGCGACATGCCGGGGAAGGAAGCGCGTTTATACGGAATGCCGGCCAGATCAAGAAGCGTCGGCAGCACATCAAGATGGCTGACAATGTCATCATTCCGCCGGCCCCCAGCCAGTCCGTCAGGCGCGGAAATAATCAAGGGCACGCGGGAGGCGCCGTCGTACCAGGACCGCTTGCCGTACAAGTAATGGTCGCCCAGCATGCATCCATGATCCCCTGTTACCACAACAATGGTGTTGTCGCGAAGCCCGTGGCGGGCGAGAAATTCCAGGATACGGCCGACCTGAGCGTCCACAAAGCTTAGCGACCCATAGTAGGCCGCGCGCTGCATCCGACCGATGAAGGATGGTGTCTGGCCCCAGGGCGCTTTATATGAGTTCTGCCAAAGATGATAGAACGGCCATTGTTCCGGGGCATAGTTGGCGCCCTTAATGGGTGGCGCGACCTGCGTGGGATTGTACATCACGTCGTAGGGATGCGGCGGATCGAATGGCGGGTGCGGCTTGTTAAAGGTGAATTCCATAAGGAATGGGCCCGGCAGCGCCTGAAGCCAGGATTCCAGGCGGCGGATTACAAGGTCGGCGGTCCAGTGCGATAGGTGCAGCTCCTGTGGAAGCGGCGAAGGTTGTGGCAGATACCATAAGCCGGCTTCGTCGCTGCCCCATGGCGCATGCACATTGCCGAAGCCGTGCTCTTTCAAGAAACGGCGGAACTTCTCGTCAACCACGACGCAATTGTACTTCGTATCCGGCAAAAGCAGGTCCCGATACCCGTGCTCGGCTAACATATCGGCTAACGTGGGAATGCCCGAGTTGAGTACGTAGGGCTGGTCAGCGTGGTAGGTTCCATCCAGGGTGATCCGGCAGTTGGCATAGACTCCGTTGCGATGCGGCGGCAGACCCGTAAGCATGGCCGCCCGCGATGGGGCGCATTCCGGCGCCGCGCAATACGCCCGCGTAAAGGCTGCGCCTCCGGCGGCCAAGCCGTCAATGTTGGGTGTCCGCACGATCGGGTTGCAGATTCCAATGGCATCATGCCGCAGTGTATCTGCGGTTATGATGAGAATGTTGGGCCGACGATTCTTCATAACACGCGGGTGATTATTTGCTACGGCCGATCGAGCGCCGCGAATATCTCCGGCGGGATGCTGGCGGCATAAACTTGCGGGCGGCCCGTGCGCCAGCAGTTGAAAATCGCCCAGCGATTGTCGGGCGAGAGGTAGGGGTGCCCGTGAATTAACTGCTCAAACCGCGGCGCGCCCTCCGGAACGGGGCCGAACCGGCCTTGCGCGACGACGACCGTCCGCGTTGTCGCCAGGGAACCGACGAGGACGTCGAATGCGCCGTCCGGCGCATAGTTGGCATCGAAGCAGAAATGACGGCCATCGGTGGCGGCATGGACGTGGCTGGCGTGCTCGATGCCCAGGGCGCGGGGCTCATGCAGGCCGGGCCGCGCAACGATCAGGCGCCCTTTGCATTTTCCATCGCTCCAGAGACCTCCGAGCGAAAGCAAAACTTCGCCAGTGCGGCCGATCCATTGCTCATGACCCGTGGCGCTGGGCGTGAAGGGCGGCCCCACGCGCAGCGGGGTAACGCGGCCGTCGTCGGCATTCAGGGCGAAGAGGGTGCAGCCTTCGCTGCCGAGGTACGATTCCACCGTCCCATCCGCTTTGAAGCGGCAACCCCGGTTGTCCTGGACAAGCAGCTCGTGACTGGCCGGATCGAATTGGGTGTGCGAGTTGCAGAGCGACGGGCTGACGAACAGCGTCTCGGTATGCCCTGATACGAGGTCAAGCCGTTCGATACCGAAGAGCTGCGGGCTGAAGCTGATCACGCGGCCGAAGCAGAGCAGGCGCTCATCGGACGAGACGGTGAAAGTGCTGACGGGGTCAAGGTCGCCCTCGAGTTGCATGACGACGCGGCTGGCGCCGCCGGCGATGTCCGCGCGGACGATCCGCGAGAGCCGCGGGCCGTCGTGTTCGGGGATGAACAGGGCGCCGGCGGGCGAGATGGCGGGAAAATAACCGCGTCCGCGCACCTGTTCGCGCCATGTGCCGAATTCGACCGCGACGAACTCGCTGACCAGGTATTTCCACTTGGCCACTGTAGGCTGGGGTACCCGGCGGTAGACGAACCACCGTGAGTCGGGCGTGCAGTAGCTGGCCTCGCAGTAAATGTTGTCCGCCACGACGGATCCGTCGGTGATCTGATAGATCACGACTCCGTTATTCCGGCGCTCGGCTTCGCGTGCCATGGTGTGTCCTCCTCGGCAGGGTTCGCGGTTAGCCGCCGCGGCGGATTGGCCGGTCAGGGAAACCTCCCAACCGTGAACTCTTGACCCATTGAACCCTGACTGATACATAACACCGGGAGCCGGCCCGGCGCAACGTTTTAATCATGGCTTTAATAACAGTAACGGTTTTAGGTTCTTTCCGGAATAGTGCGGTTACTAACGGCAACTTTTTCTCTCGCTAAGGCCAGGGCGAGGCGTCTGGCCATGTAGCCGCGCCCGTGAGGGCGTGGATTCTTCTGGCGGCCACGGCGTTACCGCCGCGGCTACTGGGGTAGGGCGAAGCCTTCCGCTTTCGCGGCGCGGCATAACGCCGCTATGGCGCGACGACGGCCGGCTGAGCCGGAAGCTTTTTTTAACAACCACTCAATGGTTAACCCTAATTCCCTGGAATCCGATCTGGTTGCTCTTGTGAAGGCCGTGCCCGGCGCCGGCCGGGTCTGCACATGGATAAAGGACGGCCGCTGCGTTGACGGCCTGGGTCCGGCAGACTCAAGAATCGCCATCGGCGCAGTTTGGACCATTCCCCATGTTGCTGATGGCGTTGAAATCGTCTTCACCGGACCTGCCCCTCAAGACATCGGCCAAGTTCAGGTGTTCGACGGCGCGCGTTGGATTGCCTGGAGCGACAATCTTGCTGTCGCTGTAAGCTCCAACACCTGCAAGATTTCGTTTGCTCCCGTGGCGACCGACCGTATTCGGGTAGGCGTGCCAGCCGGCAGTAGTCCCGCACGAATAGCCATCCACCGCTACATGGCCGAAGGCGATTCTGCCACCTGGCCCAGGCATGTCGCAACGGATACTCTCTCCCGCGAGATTTTAGCGCGCGAGGAAGAACCGTCGTTCGAAATGCTCGCGCGCTATGGGCTTTCGATGCCGAACTGGGCATTGACGGGACTGAAGGATTCACCTTGTGAGCAAGGGGTGGCTTGGGACGGGGAGATTCACTGCCTGGACCGGCGTATTACCTTGGCGGTCGGCGCTCCCCCCGTGTATCTTGCGGATGTGCGCGACACGGTCCGTCGCCGATTGATGGATGGATGGCTGCCGGCCGTGATTGTTGAAGGGCAAGTCGGCAACGTTGCCATTGCGCAAACGTCCTTTGCCGTTTATGCCGACGGCGAGCAGGAAGAGCGCCCGGCAATGTTCGTCGGAATTCAACTCAACAATGTCGGTAATGATCGGTTCAATGGCCCGCTTCGTATCGAAGTCCGCGACGCGCCCGAAGATCCTTATGCGGGCACACTGGGCGTCGAGATATTTGCGCCGCCGCGCGACCGGACACCCTCGATGTGGTCGTTTGAGAATGGTGTGCTCATTCGCAACGGGCGTCCATATCTGGCGTCGGCGCAACCATGCCGCGTCGGCGCCGAGCCGTCCGTCATGGAGTTTGCCATCGCGCTTGCGCCCGGTGAAACGCAAAGGTTTGCGCTGGCCGCGCCGCTTCTTCCCTGGCAGCCGACGCTGGATCAAACACTACAGCTTGCTGCGAACCCGTTAGATAAGGCGCTCGCCTGGTTCCGTTACTATTGGGAGAGATTGTTTGCGTCCGCAATGAAACTGGATTTGCCGGAAAAGAGACTCAACCACCTCCATCGGGCCGTCCTTGCGCAACTTTTTATCAATGCTGACGGCAACATTCTTCCTTACGGCGCAGCGCCATCAACTTATGACGGCGCCGTGTATGGCGTGGAAGAAGGTTATGGCATGCGTCTACTGGCCATGAGCGGTTTCGGCAATGATGTCAAACGCTATATGGAGGCGACGTATCTGCGGCCCAAATTCATGGCCAAGGCGGACGTGTTCACCCGGGTAGAGGATCGCAACCAACAGATCAGGAACGGATTGGAACCGGCCTTTGCCGTCGAGCTGTTCCGTCTCACCGGCGACCGTCAATGGATCTCCCGCCACGTGCAGTTGCTCCAGGACTGCGCCGAATGGACCATTGCGAACCGGCGCAAGACGATGCGGCTGGAAGCCGGCCAGCGCCCGATCCATTACGGTCTGCTGCCCATGTGGGCCTTCAGCGGCGACATACACGAGCCGTGCTATCCGCTCTTCCCCAACTTTGCCTGCTGGCGCGGCTTGGCTGATACGGCGTGGTTGCTGAAAGAACTTGGCTCCACCGACCTTGCCGCCCGCTATCGCCGCGAGGCCGATGATTACCGGAAGACTCTGTTGCAGGTAGTTGACGCGCTTTACCGTAAAGATGTCGAACCGCCGTTCCTGCCGCTGGACACTACGGCAACGGCGCCGAGTCATGGCGATTATTATCAACTGTTCGGAAGTCTCCTGATGGATCTTTTGCCGTTTGAATGCGCCGATCGGCGCGCGCGGTACATTGGTGATTTTCTGGAAGCGGACAACCGCGTCTTCTGCGGGTTGCCGCGTTTGCGGAGGAATATAGGTGATGGCGGAATAGACGCAATTTACGGGCTCGGTTATATCATGAGTCTTCTGCATCAGGAACGCGTGCGCGAGTTCCTGATTGCCGTATACGCCTACCAGGTATTCAACATGGAGCATGCGTGTTTTACTTCGCGTGAGAGCAACCGTATTTTTGCCAGCGACTTGCATGTGCATACGCCGCATCCCCATTCGGACTGGTCCGGCCCGTTGCCTTGTTCGTCGGCGGCCGGCGCTCTGCTTGTCCGGCACATGGTCGTCACGGAGGAAACGCTCGGCATGGCGGAGTACACCGGGAAACTGTTGCTGCTGCACGGCGCGCCGCGCCGATGGTACGAGCCGGGCAAACGGATTGCGGTCGAAAACGCCGCCACATATTTCGGTCAGGTTTCTTTTGCAGTCGAACCGAGCGCAAACGGCGGCAACATCGTGGCAACCGTAATAATGCCGGAGGAAAAGAAATGTTCGGGCCTAAGCCTGCGTCTGCGCGACCCGCAAGGCCGCCACATAATTTCCATAACAGTCAACGGAAAACCATCAAGGAACTTTAACGTTGAAAAAGAGGCGGTTGAAATTCCGCATCCGTCGGGAACGCTGCGCATTGTGGCGGAGTTTTGACCTCGGATTGCTTACAGTTTGCATAGACCTCCCTTGCTTTGTTTCATTGAATGCTTGAGTCACCTAAAATACAGGCGTAAAAGAGTTCAGCCATAACTTTAAAGCCAGACTTGAACTGTTGGAGTTCATGCCGTCGTGGAACGCCGTGGGCATTGAGGTTGGCGAATGAACAGTAAGAGCCGCATGCAGGCTGTCCTGGAAGGCCGCGCGGTGGATCGCGTGCCGGTGGCCGTTCCCTATATTCAGCTTTATCATACTGATCATTTTGCCGAGTTGAGCGGCCAGAGCGCTTCAATGCTCGAGGGCTGGCTCTATGCACCGCCGGAAGAGCATCTGGCCGTGCTGAAGCGCATGATCGCCCAGGCGCCCTTCGATATCGTTCAGCCCCAGCCTGCGCCGTCCGCCGCCGAGCGCTTCTTTGGTTCCAACCCCGATACGCCGGGCGCGCCGGTTGCGGGGCAGAACTGGGGCTACGTCTTCGACCCCATTGGCAATCGTCAGACCGCCGCGCGGGATGGCGATACCGAAATCTACACGGCCAACAATCTGAATCAGTATATCCAGCGCACTGTGCCGGGCGCGGCCCACGTGGCCGGGACGGCGGCGGAAGATGCCACGGTTACCATCAACCGGCCCTCGGTCAGCGGGATATCCGTGGAGCCGGTCACGCGCCAGGGAGCATATTTCCACAAGAAACTTTTGCTGGACAACGCCGGCCACCCCGACCGGGAAGCAATTGAGGTGATCGGCGTACTGGCGGGCGCAGGCACGAATGGCATGGACATCGTCAGCGCTTACACCGGCTTCGTCTCCGTGGCCCAATCGCCCGAGACTTTCACATACGATGAGGATGGCAACATGCTATCAGACGCTACGCGCAAGTACGAATGGGATGCCGAGAACCGCTTAATTGCCGTGACGGTTTCGAACCTGGTAGGGACGGCTGGCCCAGCCGTCCGTCTTGAGTTTCAGTACGACTACATGAGCCGCCGCGTTTCCAAGAAAGTCTATTCCTGGCTTACTGATCACTGGCTACTGACTACTGAGTCTCTGTTTATTTATGACGGCTGGAATCTTTTACGCGAGACATCAATGGCAACCGGGTTAGGAAAGATTGTGGATGAATACGTCTGGGGCTTGGATTTGTCTGGGAGCCTTCAGGGAGCGGGGGGAATTGGAGGTCTGCTCTCCCGTGTGCGGACTGAATACCGCTACTTTGATGAGCGGGGCCTACTTCTGATCTGTCATCACCCACCCGGCAACCCAGAAAACCGCCAGACCATACGGATCAACGAGACTGCTTGGCCCGCTCACGAAGCCCACGGCGATTCGCTTGGCGCTTGTAATGGTGGAGAGGCAAGCTCATTCTTCTATACTTTCGACGGCAACGGCAACGTCTCCGAGCTCCTACAGTCTACAGCCTACGGCCCACAGTCCATTTCAGGCCACTACGAGTACAGTCCCTTCGGCGAATTGATCGCCGCCGTCGGCTCTGAAGCCCAGGACAACCCCTTCCGCTTCAGCACGAAGTATTTCGACTCCGAATCCAGCCTTTATTATTACGGCTACCGGTATTATTCGC
>JACPGM010000170.1 GCA_016188985.1 Lentisphaerota bacterium
ACAGCTATCTGTTGAAAAGGGATGCTATCCATATGTGTTCCACCAAAAAACTGAAACTGAACTTGTCGAGGAGAACTTGTTCTTCCTCGATATTAGCCGTGTTCTAACTCAAAATCCCGACCTTATGGGATGATAATGATGTTATTTTATTTTTTGATTATTTGTTCGGGGGGCAGTTTGATCGTGGTTTCTATGGTTTTGATCCGTTCGAACAATTCCTTGCGCGTCATTTTCGCCAGGTCGGCCGCGCTGATTTCAAGGGCTTTCAGCGCATCCAGCATCGCCTGCTTCTGGGTTGCATCCATGTCGCGCCGGCCGGCGATGATGCCGCTCATATCCTTCAACACCTTATTAATGTCCTTGGCGGCCTTCTGCTGTTCGAAGAAAATTCCTTTATACCCGCCGCGCACCATAAAATCTTCCAGGGCATCCTGGAGCCCGGAAACAATATCCGGACTCAATTCTCTTCGGGCGGCTAATTCTTTAATTAACTCCGGATGTTTTTTAGTTAGAAAGGCAAACACGGTGTCAATAAAAGTTTTTAGTTGGTCGCCTTCTAATTTATCCAGGAGACCTTCTCTTAAGCAATATAACAACACGATCTCTTCCTCGGTAGAACGAGGCAAATTGTTTTTCTGTATTAAAAGCTGGGTAAGCGCCTGGCCATGGGCAAGCTTCTCCGTTACTTCTTCCGAACGGGTGCTGGATACCTTGGACATCTGAGCCAGCTCTTTATATTGAATGTATTCCAGCCTTAACATGCCGCTGAGTTTCTTCATGGCCTTGGATTGGACCTTGCTTCCTATCCGGGAAACGGAAAGTCCCGCATCCAGCGCCGGCCGGAACCCCTCGCCGAATGAGGAAGTGTTAAGCACCAACTGCCCGTCGGTCATGGAGACTATGTTGGAGGGGATATAGGCCGTCATGTCGCCCTGGGTAAGCTCCACAATGGGAAGGTAGGTTGCGGTTCCTCCTCCCAAATCCTTTTTCAATCTTCCGGCCCTTTCCATGAGCTGGGAATGAAGATAGAAGACGTCGCCGGGATAGGCATCCCTTCCCGGAGACCTTTCCAGCAACAGGGAAAGTTCCCGGTATCCCCAGGCATGCTTGGTCAAATCATCGAAAACTACCAGTACGTCCCGGCCATGATGCATAAAATATTCCGCCAGGGTCGCCGCCGTGTAAGGGGCAAGATACCTTGCTCCGGTAGGGGCGGTAGCTGTAGCCGCCACCACGATGGTGTATTCGAGGGCCTCCAGATCGCGAAGTAATTTTATTACTTTCTCCAGTGAAACCTGGGGTTTGCCTACACAACAATAGATGCAGATTACATTCTTTCCCTTCTGGTTAAGTATGGCGTCCGTGCCAATACTTGTTTTGCCGGTCAGCTTGTCTCCCAGGATAAGCTCCCGCTGCCCCTTGCCTACCGGGAACATGCTGTCAATGGAGAGAATTCCCGTCTCCATCGTCGCGGTTACCGGATCCCGCTCCAGAACCCCAGGCGCCACTTTAAATACCGGATACATATCATCTGGTTCGATGGCGCCTTTTCCATCCAGCGGTTCCGATAAGGCGTTAACAATCCGGCCTACGAATCTCATCCCCACCGCGATTGTTAAAGGGACTTTTCGGGAATATACCTTGTCGCCGACTTTTACTTCAACGGATGGGGAAATTACTAAGGCCAATGTTTCGCTTTCATTAAAACCCATGACCATGCCAAAACCACCGCTGGAGAAACTGACTAATTCCATGTTGAGGCAGCTTTTCAGGCCATCAATTTTAACGATGTCCTTCTTTATCTCCTTTACAAGGCCAAACTCTTTTACATCTATTACCGGCGGGATTTTGGCAAGGGTGCTCGTCATTACAAAATTTCCTTTAACGAATGAGTTGCCCGGGAGATTGTCCCTGCCACCGGCATTATGTATCCAGCGCCAATTTTGTGGGTGGCTTTCTCGCGAGGGATGATATTGCTCATCCGCGCAATTCAGCGCTCAGGCCGAATGTTCTTTCTCCAACTGTTCGGCAGCGATCCGGAGTTTGTTGGCCAGACTTCCGTCAAGGATAAGGCTGCCCAGTTTAATCAATATCCCGGCAATCACTGAGTCATCTATCTTTTCCGTAAGCTCAACTTCCATCTTGAGTTTACTGGATAATTTTTGCCTGAGCATCTCCTTTCTTTCCTTCTCGAGGGGGAATGTGGTTACAATCTCCACTTCCTTTATGCCTTCACGCAACTGACTTAAATCGACATTGACTATCTGTTTGGATATCTCCTCGATCATGACATCGTGGGCGGCCCCCAGGCAGTCCGCGGTCAAGGCCTGTTTTATAATAGCTTTTGAGAAATGGATGCCCTTGCGCGCCGCCATGCTGTGTATTTCCCTTTGCATGCTCTCTGTTTTGGCCTGGGCGGCTTTTACCATCTTGTCGGTTTCCCGGCGGGTCTCCTGGAAATGCTTGGCCTTTAGTTCCTCGGCTTCCTTCTGGGCATCTGCTATTAACTTCTGGGCATCGGCTTTAGCCTGGGCAATCTTTCGGTCATATTCGGTTTTTGCCTCTTCTATCTGTCCCCTTAATACCTCAACCTTTTTGTTGCTGGCGTCGATCATCAACTGCAACCTCTGTTTCTCCGTGGAAATGTGACTATAGAGAAGCTTGCGTAACCCGATGACAATTAAGATGAAAGCAACCACCTGCACAAGTATCAGTTGAAATATCGTCATTATCTTACCCCCGTTTAAAAACAGAGAATAGCAAAACCGGCGGATTTTACGAAAAGTCAGCGCCTCAAATTCACCTCAATCTCCGGGCAGGATTCCATAAGAAATGGCTTTTCCGCTGACCCGCCTGCAATGCTGTGCGCCTGGCGCTGCCTGCCCGCAGTGCCTTCGGCACAGCCGATGCAGGCGGGCGGGCAGGCGCAGACATGCATCCACCAGAATCGGCATGAACAGGCACTTACAGATTGGTATAATGCAAAACCCGGCCGGAAATGTCAAGCAAGCAGCGGGCGCGATGGCTTGCGCCGCATGGAAATGCCTTAGCGGTTCTCCTGCAACAGCCTCTGCATCAGTGGCAGCAAATCCTTGTGCCGCGCGTCGGCGACTATGGATTGAAGGTGATCGCCCTGATGTTGGGGAGCGATATGTGTCAGGCCGGCCGCCGTGTCATCGTAAATCAGTATGGGCAGATTGCGCGTGGCGGGGATCGAGCGCAAAATCGAGGCGATCTGCATGCCGTCCATTACCTCCATGAACATTTGCATCATAATGCCATCGGGCTGTTCGGCCAGTGCCGTTTGCACGGCGTCGCCCACGCCCAGGGGGGTAATGACTTCAAAGCCAGCCTGCGTAAATCGTTCCGCCAGTTCGCTGTAGCGGGATCCGTTCGGTTCTACCAGTAATAATTTGAATTGAGCGCCCTTTTTGGCTTCCGCCTTCGGCGGTGTTCTTTGAGTCAAAATATTTCTGATGTCCTTGAGAAGTTTGTCAGGCAGGCAGGGTTTGGCCATGAAACCGGCAACGCGGATTTCCTCAAAATATTGTTCCATATTAGCGCGGCCGGTGAACACGTACACGGGAATATCAGCCCATTCCGGCTTGGCCTGGACGGTTGATAAGAAGGCCAGCCCGTTCATTTTGGGCATATTGATGTCCAGGATGATCAGGTCCGGCTTATCGCCCTCCAGCCGGCGCAAGGCCTCTTCTCCGTTCGTTGCCGTTAATACTGTAAAGCCATTAATGTTGAGAAAGTCGCCGATCGTGAGCAAAATGTCTTTTTCATCGTCAATCAGCAGGATTGTCGGCCTGGGTTTGACGTTCATGCGCTCATTCTCCAGTGGGCAGAAAAATCTTCTCAATCCTGTCCGTTAATTCTTCTTTGCGAAAAGGTTTGGAAAGAAGCGGGACATTATATTGGTCCAGAATGTGTTTTTGCTCGCTTTCTATGGACATTCCGGTGATCGCGATCACCGGTAAAGAGTGCCAGGCGGTATTCTGCCGCAGGATGTTAGCCAACTGGAAACCGTTCAAGGTGGGCAGGAGAAGGTCGAGGATAATCAGTTCGACGGGGTTGTTGCTTAAAGATAACAGCGCTTCTTCCGCGCTGGAGGCGGTCAATGTGCGGTAACCGCTGGCCTGCAAGATGGTCGTGAGCATTTTGCGGATTTCTTCGTTATCGTCCACGATAAGAACAAGCGGGCTGGCGGCCGCCGGTAGGGCAATTGTTACGCGAGTTCCCTTTTCCTTGCCGGCCGGCGGGCTTTCAATTGTTAAGCGGCCTTGATGCAGTTCGACGATTTCCTTGGAAATGGATAAGCCTAAGCCGGAACCATGCGCATGTGTGCCTCCCCGGAAATAGCGCGTTGATACTCTGGGCAGGTCTGCGGACGGGATGCCGATGCCGTTATCTTCCACTGTGATCAACCCTTGGCCGTCGGACGCAGCCTGGGCGGTAACTTCCACCGTGCCGCCCGGCGGCGTGAATTTGATCGCGTTATCCGCGATATTCATCAGAACTCTTTCCATTTTTTCCGGATCGCATTCAACAAAAGAACTGCAATTGGAAATGTTTTCTTTAAAGGTAATCTCTTGCTGCTCGGCGCGCAAAGCAAGCAAGATCAGGCTGGAACGGACAAAACTGGCCAGGGGCACTTTCTTTTTGTTCAGGCTGAGCATGTTGTTTTCCAGCCCGGTCATGTCCAGAATGCCGTTGATGGTCATCAGCATGCGCTTGCCGCCGGCTTCCAGGGAGCGCAAATAGCGCACGCCTTCCGGTGATAATTCGCCGGCGACCCCGTTAAGCATATTAGTGATCGCGTAAATCATGGAAGTCAGGGGGACGCGCAATTCATGGGAGACGTTGGAAATAAACTGCGTTCGATGCTGGTCGTATTCCCGTAATTTCTGTTCAGTGTGCTTGCGCGTTGAAATATCACGGATAAAAAAACACATCATTTTCTGACCGGCCAGATCAATTTCATTGACGGCAATTTCAACCGGGAACAATGTTTGATCGCTCCGGTTGCAATAGGTTTCAATCAGAGTGTACTTTCGATTGCTGATGTTCACTCTGATTTTCGCGACCAGGGCGGCGTCGGCGCCATGAATCCAGTCGGTTATGTTGCTCCGACATAAAACGCTGCGCTCGGAAGAAAACATGTGGAGCGCGCGTGAATTGCCGTCAATGATTGCGCCGCCCTGATCGGCGATCAGCACGCCGTCGTAAATGCTCTCCAGCAGGTTCCGGTAACCGGACGCTTCGTCAGCGGGCGGCTTCTTTTTGATGGTGGGGACGGCGGTCGGTCGCCGCGTGGCCATCTGCGGCGTTGCCGAATCGGCTTTGTTATCAGGCACTAAAGCAATCCTGATAGTTGAGGCGGATAGATTCTGTTCATTTTCAGCCATGTCTAAACCATATAAATCTTTGGTGCTTATTGTCAATTAAAAAAATGGTCGTGACACACACTTGCCTGCCCTTTTTCCACCCTCTACAGTGTTTGTTGTATGAGTCGGCCGACTACGTCTTTTCTATTGATCTGATTCGTTTTAATTGATACGGTTCTTTTGTTCAGACTTTGTGATATTGTTGTGTTTTGCCGCTCAGGTTGGCTCGGAGATAGTATGCCAAAGTTTCTTAAAAATTTAATAGCACGGGAACCCAGCTCACAAGTATCTGGCTTGCCCTTGCCCGGCTGGCGAGTCAAGTTGTCGAACGGCGCGGTGTATGGACCCATCGAACTGGACGAATTGCGGGCCTGGGCGCAGGAATGCCGTCTTGCACCCGGCGACCAGGTATCCTCGGATAATGTCCATTGGGTCAATGTGGAAACCATGCCCGAACTTGCCATGCAGTGGATGGTGGAAATGGTATCCGGTGAAATATTTGGACCGGTTCATCTCCATGCGGTCGTTGATTTTTTCCATTCCCACCTGGTGAGGCCGGGTTCTCGTCTAACAAATCAGGTAACCGGCGAAGTGGCGACGGTTGCCGACTTGGTTTTACCCCTGATTCCTGACACGGCCAGGAATGGGTTGCCGGCCGAAGCCCCGGCCGTAGCGGAGAATACGGCGTCCGCTGGCCGGTTGATCACGTTTAACCAGGGCGCGGGCCCAACCAATTTATCCCCCGACCAACCCAAGGACAAACTTCAGCCTCGCATCGAACAGCTTCAAGCAGCGGTAGATGAATCCAAAACGTGTGTCAAACAATTGCAGGGCGATCTCGATTCCCAGCAAGCGCAAACACTCAAACTCAGCGACGATACCGCCGCGCTCGAGAAGATGTATTTGGTTAAACTCGGGGACGTGCAGAAAAATTATGACGTTGCCGCCAATATGATCAAAAAGGCAGAAGCGCAAATTCAGACGCTTAATGCTGCGTTGGCGGAAAAGGAACAACAGGAGGCCAACGCGGCCCGCGATTGGGACTCCGTCCGGTTGGAAAAGGAGAGCCGCATCCAAGCATTAACCCGGCAGATTGAGGTGTTGACTGCCGATGAAACCGCCATGCGCGCAACGCTGGAGCAGAGCCGCGCTGAATTTGAACAGGCGCGCCAGGAGACGCGGAACCTGGCGACCCAGGCCAAGGAACTCAACGGACGTATTTATGTGCTCGACAGTCAGGTTCAAAATATGTCGGAGAGTTTAGCTGCCAGCGCGGCGGAGGTTTCCGGTCAGCGCGAGCACATTGAAGCAACGGCCGGCGAACATCCCCAGGAAGAGACCCAACTCCAAACCAGAATCGAGGAGATGACCGGTCGTTGCGATGCGCTTAATCAGGAACTGGATACCGTGCGGGGTGAATTGACCGGCCGCGAGACGGATATTAAGAGCATGGCTGAACGTGTGGTCAGCATGGAAAACAGCGTGACCGAGGCGGGAAACGAGGTTGAACAGCAGAAGACCCGTTGTCAAGGGCTTCAGCAACAACTCGGCCAGACGGAATACGAATTCAATCAGCGTGAAATGTTCCCGGTGCCAGACAAAACCAAGCTTGAGCCGGGAGACTCGGGAAGCCTGGAAAGAAAAGGCGCGATAACGCTCGAGCCCGATCGTCGGATAATGAGCCATAAACCCGGAAAAAGCGTGTTAGTTGTGGATGATAGCGAAGTAATTCAGCGGTTGATTGCGAAGCTGGCTGGAGAACATGGCGCATCAGTCACGGCCGCTGCCTCCGCCAAGGATGTCACGGGAATATTGGCGGAAAAAGATTGCCGGTTCGACCTTTTTGTCCTCGACTTAATGCTGCCGGAGATAACCGGCTGGGAGATCCTTGAGACCTTAAGAGCCAAGCCGGAGACAAAAGATACGCCGATTGTCATCTTTACCGGGGCTCTTTCGTCGCAGGAGAAAGAAAAAATACTCCAGAAGGCGAATGCTGTTATTGAGAAAAGTAAATTTACCCTTAGGGAGTTTGATAAAATTCTGAATCAATGGCTGTAGTTTAATCTCTGGAATTTTCAATTCGTTGAAATCCATGCCCAAGGACCTCCCTTCGTTTTGACAATTCTATGAATAGTCGGTTAACATATGCCGGACGGTCATAAGATGGAGTCCAGTGATATTCCGAAATATGGAGCCGTGCCAAAGCCGGCGCCCGCGCTTTTCTCAAATCCGTTGGTCGAACCGTCGCCGACGGCAATGACGGGTAAGCCGCCCAAACTGTCTGCCCGGCTGCGCATGGCATCGCTCGTAGCGCCGCAAGCGATCGGTGCCCAGGATAAGCGGGACTACGCGCCCGGGATTTTCGGTAAACAACGAATACTGGGATGGGCGATTGGTCTTATAATGGCCGTTGTGATAGCGCTGTTCGTCGTGATCAAGGTGGTACAAACCGACGTGAATAACGAAAAGACTGCCAACATGGTTGCCGCAGAACAGCGAAAAAAATTACAGATTTTCATAGAGGCCGTTGAGAAAGAAAAGGAAGCCCTGAAAACCCGTGTCGCGGAATTGGAAGAGGAATGGAAAAGCAGCGCGCAACTGCAGGCGGAGCTGGCCAAGGCGCGCAAGCTCAGCGCGGAAGCGGAGGCCAGCCTTCGGCAGGCCACGGTTGCTAAGATGGCGGCCGAGCAGGACATGGCAACGCTCAAAACCCGGCTGGAAGAAGTTTCCCAAAAGGTTGTAACGGTCCAGGAACAGGCGCGGCAGGTCCAGGCCCTGAAGGATGAAATTGGTAAGGAAAATCAGAGGCAGGCGGAGCTGGCCAAGGTGCGCAAGCTCAGCACGGAAGCGGACGCGAGTCTTTGGCAAGCCACGGTTGCGAAAACAGCGGCCGAGCAGGACATGGCAACGCTCAAAGCCCGGCTGGAAGAGGTTTCCCAAAAGGTTGTAACGGTCCAGGAACAGGCGCGGCAGGTCCAGGCCCTGCAAGATGAAATCAACAGGGAAAATCAACGGCAACAAGCCCTGTTCCGGGATGCTACGAAAGCCTATGCGGCCATTCAGGCGGCCAAAGAGAAAAGAACCGACTTGCCGGCGCAGGACGGAAAACCGCTGACGGTTAACCAATTCCATCTTGGTCGTGGCGAACCGCCATTTAATGCGATTGAATCGGCGCAAGCCGCGGATAAAGCCAAGACCGCCAGCGTGTTATCGGCGGCCGGATCCGAAGCCGATCGGCATTTCCAGGCTGGTTTCCAGAAATGGAATGCGGGCGACGTGGATGGCTCCATGGCGGAGTTCGAGAAAACCATCAGTCTGGATAGTTCGGCGGCCGTTGCCTACTACAATATTGCGTTAGGCTATGTCGAGAAGGGCGATAATTATAAAGCCTGCGATTATTTGTATCGAGCCGGGGAAATCTACTTGAAAAACAAGAACAACAAGCAGGCGAACCGCGTGGCTGCATTTATGAGCGTAATTGATCCCTCCTCATCGCTTACGAAAAAACTGAACCAGAAGATTGCCCAAAAGTAGCCGTTGACAACGGTAGTCAGGAATAGTGTCTTATTATGAAGTGTCGAGGCTTTAAACTGGGTGTTAATGTTGATCACGTGGCCACCCTGCGCCAGGCGCGCGGCACGGTCTATCCCGATCCCTTGGAAGCCGCTCGGCTTTGCGAAAAAGCCGGCGCCCACGGAATTACCGTCCACCTGCGCGAAGACCGGCGCCATATCCAGGATGCCGATGTCGCCAGGTTGCGCAAGGCCTTGAAAATCCGCCTGAACCTGGAAATGGCTGCCACGCCCGCAATCATTGCGATTGCAATAAGGATGCGCCCTGATGAAGTCTGCCTGGTGCCTGAAAAGCGCCGGGAGTTGACTACCGAGGGCGGCTTGAACGTCTGCGGCCAGCGAGCGACTTTACGGCGGGCAGTAGCGCGCCTGGCCGACGCCGGCATTGTGGTCAGCCTGTTTGTTGATCCTGAACGCCGCCAGCTCGAAGCCGCCGCAGCAATAGGCGCCAGCGTGGTGGAACTGCACACGGGCGCCTACTGTGACGCAACGGGCAGCCGCGCGCAAAGGGAGCTGCGCCGCCTGATTGCTGGCGCCTGTTATGCCCATGGCTTGGGACTGCAAGTCAATGCCGGCCATGGCATCAACCTTGCTAATATCAGCGGCATCCTGCGTATTCCCTGGCTCGATACCCTCAACATCGGACACAGCATCGTGGCCCGCGCCGTATTGATCGGCATGCGCGCGGCCGTCCGCGAAATGCTGAAGGCCATGGCGGGTTACCGGGGAGGTTTGGTATGAATTGGGCTATCAAAGGCGGAGTCTGTTTCATGTAGCTGCGGGCGTAAGCCCGTGGCAGATGGCCGCCAGAAGAATCCACGCCCTCACGGGCGCGGCTACAAAAATTGTCTGCCAATGGTGGAAAATTCCTATGGATCAGGGAACCATAACATCCGGTGTGGGCTCCGTGGTCGGCACCGGCATTGACTTGGTGGAAGGCCCGCGTTTTCGCCGCGTGCTTGAGCAGTGGCGGGACCAATTCACCCGCCGGGTGTTTCTGGAATCCGAGCGGCGCTATTGTGAATCGCGGCCGCATCCCTGGATTCATTACGCCGTCCGCTTCGCCGTGAAGGAAGCGGTGGCCAAGGCCTTTGGCCTGGGCATCAGCCCGGAGTTGAGCTGGCAGGATATTGAAGTTGTGGCCGATCCCGTCACGCGGGCGCCCGCTGTGCGCTTGAGTCCCAAGGGCCAGACTCTCGCCGCGCGCCGCGGGATTACGCGCGTGCTGGTGAGTCTGGCGCACACGCACGACTACGCTGTGGCCCAAGCCATCCTGGTGGGCGGCGGCAAAAACAGTAAACCAGTCAGAACCACTTAACCGGGAACGGAGAACCAGGAACCTTTTAGTACCTTGAATGTTGGGAACCGCTATAAGAAACAAGAAGCTGCTAAAGAAAGAGGGGATTCACCACAGAGACACGGAGGCACGGAGTATGACTCCGTCTACTTAATCTCTTTCCTCTCCCCACAAGAGTGTTGCGCGCATTTGGCGCAGGGCGGAACGCCCTGGCAAATGCGCGCAACGATTGGTTAGGAGAAAACACGAGAGGAGCAGTGCTGTCTCCGTGCCTCTGTGGTGAGACTTGTCTTGTTTGGGTTGCGGGCATAGCCCACGTTGGTCATGAAAGTCATTACCACAGCCGCAATGCGGGAGCTGGAGCTCAAGTCGGCCGCCGAA
This sequence comes from Lentisphaerota bacterium, assembly GCA_016188985.1. Taxonomy (GTDB): domain Bacteria; phylum Verrucomicrobiota; class Kiritimatiellia; order JAAZAB01; family JAAZAB01; genus VSJD01. The sequence goes on from JACPGM010000170.1 coordinate 10,641, forward strand.
TACAACGTGCCCAGTAAGTTGCTCATGGACCATGCCGGGCTTGGCGTAGCGCGCTTTGTGGATTATCTGTTCCGGGTGAAGGGTTATTATAATCGCGTTGTGCGGCTGGTCGCAGGGCGCGGCAACAACGGCGGCGACGTTTTTGCCGCGGCCTGGCATCTCCGCCAGATGAAATACGCCGTGGACCTCCTGCTGGCGGGTTCCGCCCAGGATATTTCCGGCGACGCCTTGATCTACTTGAACCGGCTGAAGTCGAAACGAATCCGCGTTAATGAATTGCCAACCCTGAAAGACTGGGAGGAAGCCATTGCGTTCGTGCGCCATGGCGGCGCCGCCGATGCGCCGATAGTCGTGGATGGCGTTCTGGGCACAGGCCTCCAGGGTCCGGCGCGCGGTCCGGCCAGCGGGGCCATCCGGTTCATTAACACTCAGGCCAATTCAAGCCTGGTGGTCGCCGTGGATGTGCCTTCCGGCCTGGATTCGGATACAGGGCTCGCCACGGGCGAAGCCGTCCGGGCGGACTACACCTTGACCATGGGCCTGCCGAAGCGCGGTCTGGTGGAACCTTGCGCCGTGGACCACGTCGGCCGCCTGGAAGTAATTCCTATCGGTATCCCTAAGGAGCTGACGGATAATATCGCCTCCGACCTGGAACTCATCGCGCCTTCCGATCTGCAGCCGCTATTTGTCCGTCGCGCGCGTGGCAGCCATAAGGGCGCGTTCGGCCACCTGCTGATTGTCGGCGGCGCCGCCGGCTATTCCGGCGCGGCAGCGCTTGCCGCGCGGGCGGCCCTGCGCTCCGGCGTTGGCCTGGTCACGGTGGTCGTCCCGCGCGGAATAGTTGACATTGTCGGGAGCTATGCGCCGGAAGCCATGGTGCATGGCGTGCCCGAAACCGAGATTGGCTCCCTGACTTCCGGCTGGTGGCCGGCTTGGGCTGAACGGCGCCAGGCGTTTTCGGCTATCCTTGCCGGGCCGGGAATGACCCGCCATGCTGAAACCGCAACGCTTGTCCGCCTGCTGCTGGCTGGAGCGGAAGTGCCGCTGGCCCTCGATGCCGATGCGCTGAATGTGTTTGAAGGCCAATTGGCTGAGTTGGCGCAGCATTCCGCTCCCCTGGTCATTACGCCGCACCCTGGTGAAATGGCGCGGCTGTTGGGAAACTCCGCCGGGGATGTTCAGGCTCGGCGCTTTGAGGCCGCTCGGCAAGCAGCGGAACGCGCGCGCGCCGTAGTCGTCCTCAAAGGCGCCGGCACGCTGGTGGCGGAAGCGGGGCAACCGCTCAGCGTCAACTTGGGCGGCAATCCCGGCATGGCTACCGGCGGCGTGGGCGACGTGCTCGCCGGGCTGCTGGGCGGCTTGCTCGCCCAGGGGCTGCCCCCGCGCGATGCCGCGCGCGCGGCGGTATTTCTGCACGGCCGCGCCGGCGACCTGGCCGCCATTAAAAAATCCGAGGCCGGCCTCATCGCCGGCGATCTGATCGAAGAATTACCCGGCGCGTTTCAGGATGTCATTCCGCGGTAAGGGTTTGCACTTCACTCAACATAACACTACATATGGACACCGGGCCCAACCCTGCTCGCAATGCTACGCATAGCAGGCGGGTTGTCATCCCGAGCTTGTCGAGGGATCTCTGTCACATCTCAAGCCGTTGATATGGAGATTCTTCGACTTCGCTACGCTTCGCTCAGAATGACAAAAACGCACAGAGACGGACACATCCTATACAGGCGCTGGTTGAGTCAAGCGCATACCTCCTTTAGCGCCGCGGCCAGGCTGCGCCACATCTCCACGTCCACATCTTCCGGCCGTGCGCGCGGATCAATTCCCGTTTCCTGCAGAGCTCGCAGCGCGTCAGCTGACGTGAATGAAACGCCGTGCTGCAGTGAAGCACCCTGCGGCAAGCCGCGGGGCATCTTTGCGGAACCCTGCGACGTGTCCGCCGAAGCTATCCGAGCGAAGGAGGAAGCCAAGAAGACCATCTTGTCCTCCATAGCCGCTTCGGCGACGGAGGATCCTCCCTGTGGCAAGCCACAGGGATTCTTGGCGAAGAAGGGTGAAGGCATGGTGGCAGCGGCGCCGGCCAGGATGGTTTTTAATTGTTTGCGGCGCTGGGCAAAAGCAAATTTGGTAAGCGCATAGAAAAAATGCCGGCTGGGAAAATCAGTCGGTGCATCCTTCCGCTGCACGAGTTTGACTATGGCCGAACGCACTTCGGGCGCCGGGTAAAAACATCGCGGGCTGACGGTCTTGCAGATAGCCACATCGTAGCGCAAGCTCGTCCAGAGCGCCAGTAGGCCAAACTCTTTGTGATGGGGCTTGGCCGTAAGCCGTGCGGCCACGTCCGTTTGCAGCATCACCGTGAGTTGTGCCGGCGGCGTCTGCGCCTGGAGGAGCTTGACCAGGATGGCGCTGCCGGACGAATAAGGCAGGTTAGCCACAACCTTATTGATGCCGGAACGCAACAGCGCTTCGAGGTCCATCTTCAATATGTCATGGCAGACCAGCTCGACATTTGGAAAACCCAGCAGACGTTGCTTGAGCCAAGGCCACAAACGCGGGTCTTTCTCAACCGTGACCACCCGCCGCGCGGCGCGGGCCAGGGGTTCGGTCAGCACGCCCAGCCCCGTGCCGATTTCCAGCACCTCGTCCTCGGCCGTGAGGCCGGCCGTAGCCAGGATGATTTCCAGGATATTGGCGTCAATGAGAAAATTCTGGCCTAAAGCCTTTTTGGGCCGGATGTTCCATTCCGCCAGGATCGCGCGCACCTTGGACGGGCAAGTCAGTTTCATGGGGTTGATTGCTAAGCTTAGTCGAGTTTACTGTTTTGACTACTGAAAAAAATCAGTATCGTGTCCGAAGTGCTATTCCCGGTTTCGGCAGTTGTTACGCCGCTTGCAATGAAATTTATCTTTCTTTTGGCCGGCAAGTAGACTAATTTTTATAAGTTGGATAGAAAAAATGCCCCAACCTAATATATTGCTTTTCGTGTCCGAGCAGCATCGCGGTGATTGCCTGGGCATCGAGAACCATCCCGTGCTGCTTACGCCGAACATGGACGCCATTGCCGGCGCGGGGGCGCGCTGCGCGCATGCCTACACTTCCGCGCCAAGCTGCATCGCCGCGCGCCGTTCGCTGCTCTGCGGCCAGTTTCCCGCCACCCATGGCATGGTGGGGTACCGGGAAGGAGTGGAGTGGCAAATTGAGGACACCCTGCCGGCGGTCCTGGCGCGCGCCGGTTATGAAACCGTCTGGGTCGGCCGCAGCATGCACCAGTTCCCGCCCCAGAAACGTTTCGGCTTCGAACGCGTGATTGATATGGCTTGGCGACGCTACGAGTGCGATTACTTCAAGTTCTTCAAGCAGCGCCGTCCGGACGACTGGGAGGGACCCTGGGGAACGGGCGTAATGCACAATGACTGGACCGCGCGACCCTGGCACCTGGCAGAGGACCTGCATCCCACTAACTGGACGGTTCATGAGGCCTTGCGGTTCCTGCGCGAGCGTAACGATACGCGGCCTTTCTTCCTGGTAGTCTCCTTTCTGGCGGCTCATCCGCCGCTGGTGCCGCCGGCTTTCTACCTGGAACGCTACCTGCGCACGGGCGTGCCGGAACCGGTGATTGGGGATTGGGCCGTTCCGCCACCCGGCGACGGCAAAGGGATGGGCGTGGATCACGACCGGGTGAACCTGCGCGGGGAAGCGCTGCTTTGCGCCCGGGCGGGCTATTACGGGCTCTTGAATCATCTGGACGACCAGATGCGGCGCGTGCTCAATCCCTACTGGGGCGTTCAGGCTTTGACGAAAAACAACACGGCCGTCATCTTTACCAGCGATCACGGCGAGATGCTCGGCGACCATTACCTCTGGCGCAAAATCGTTCCCTACGAACCCTCGGCCCGCATTCCGCTCCTGATTCAAGCGCCGCCGCACTTTGGTATCAAGCCGGGAACGGTTATCAACCAGCCCGTAGGGCTGGAGGACATTATGCCCACTTGCCTGGATTTGGCCGGCGTTGCCATTCCGCCCGCGGTCGAGGGCCGTAGTCTGCTGCCTCTGGCCCGCAGGGAAAACCCGCCCTGGCGCGAGTTTATTCACATTGAACATGCCCCGGTGCATCATACCCTTGCCGATGGCAGGGAAAAATACATCTGGTTCGCGGCCGACGGCCGCGAACAGTTCTTTCGCCTGAGTGATGACCCGCGGGAGTGTCATGATCTTGCCGGCAAGCCGGCGGAAGCCGCGCGGCTGAATTTCTGGCGGAACCGGATGATTGCTGAACTTAAAAACCGTCCTGAAGGATTTAGCGACGGCACCCGGCTTATTCCGGGAAGGCCTTATACCGCTGTCCTGACAAAGGGGAGATCGCCGCCCCCTAATAACTGACCGGTTGCCCCTTGCCGCATTATTCCTTTGTGCCTTTGCGCCAGTTCAGTTAGCATTCGCTTCTGCTGCAATTCCTCAACTTAGGAGTGTTCAACTATGACCAACCTGATTCGACGGGGAGCAAACAACACACTGCGGGTGATCAGCGAAAGCACAGCGGGCTTTCCCGCCGGGGACGTGGCGCGCAAGAAACTTGGCGCGGAGGCCGTGCGCGAGGCCCCGGCGGAAGCGCTTGACCGGGAAGGTCTGGCGGAAGACGCCATCGTGGTGTTCCGTGCCGGCGGAGCGCTGGCCGCCCGGTTGTGCCGGTTGCTCGGCTATCGGCCGCCGCGCGCGCTGCCGGCCGGCGGCTATCATCTCGACGTCGTGCGCCATCACAACGCCCGGTTCCTGGTCGTCATCGGCGGCGATTTGTTCGGCATGCTGGCCGGGCTGGCCGATGCGTTGCTCAACGGCGAGCTGACGCGCGAAGGGTTCGTGTATCGCGGTGGCCGCCGGACGGAAATACCGGCCTTTCCGCTGCGCTACTATTGGACCGCCGATCATTCCACCAACTGGGTGCTCGATGATCCCGGGCTGTCTTATGCGGGTTGCAATAATCAATATACCAAACGGCCGGAAACGTTTGTCGAGGACTATCGGCGGCTGATTGATCATTGCCTCGACATGCGCTTCAACGGCGTCGTGATTTGGTGTTTTTTACGGGACAGCCATGGCGGGGTTGCCGCCGCCTACGAAGTGGCGCGCTATGCCGCCGAGCGCGGCGTGGCGCTCTTGCCGGGCGTGGGGACGACCGGCTACGGCGGCGTTTATTACGATGGCGATCATCCCTTTAACATCGAGACCTATCTGCGGCGGCATCCCCGGTTTGGCAATCAGTCGGAGAATGGCCGGCGCTCCGGCAGCACACTGTCGCCTTATTGCCGGGAGAATCAAGATTTCATCGCCGCTGCCGTCGAATGGCTGTTCCGCACTTTTCCTGTTGGCGGGTGTAACATGGAGAACATGGATTTGATGGTGGATTATTCGCCGGCGGGCAAGCGCGCCCGCGCCCGCCTCAAGACCGGTGAAAGCGATCATTATAAAGACCAGTATTTTGCCTACAAAACGGCCTTGGAGGTGGCGGATCGTCTGGCGCCAAATGGCTGGCATTGTCACGCCACCTACACTGGCTTCCATACCGGCAGCAGCGCACCCGGCGGGTATGATATGGGCGCCGTGCCATATTTCGCCACGCGTATGCCCAAAAGCGCCCTGGCGCAGTGGACGATTTCCCAGATGGTGTCGCAGGAGGTCATTCCGCTCCGGCAGTGGCGTGAGTCGCCGCGGCCGGCGGCGGCCTATCGCAATCCGCATTGGCCGGAGGGAGTGCGTCCGCCGACGCCGCGTTCGACGGCGTTCATGCACCAGGCCAGCCAGTGGTTTTCACCGACACGGCGGACGGACGTGGCCATCAGCAGCATGGCGGAAGGCTGTCTGCGCAGCCACGAGGCGGGGTTTGAAGGAATCAGCGTACATGGAGAGGTGAGCGCGCGGCATCCGGCTTGGCGGCTGAATTATCTGGCGATGCGGCATTGGACGTATCATCCGGTAAGCACACTGGAAGAGTTTGCGCAGGCGGAACTTGCGCCACGCGTAGGGGGAGCGGACGCGGCCCGGACATTTATTGACGTGCTGATCGCGCTGGAAGAGGGGAAGACGGGGCTTGAATTGGAGAAAAAAATTGTTCCCAGCGCCGGCGCTTGCGCGGGAAATCCGCACCGGCGTCATCCGCCCGTGCGCCTGGGCGACCTGAATAATTACAATCTGTGGTTGGCGCTCAAGGAATGGAACTGCGTCCGCGACGCCCCGCGCAGCTACGTCTACGGCCCCATTGCGCCCGGCGGCTTGGTATGACTCGAATGGAGCGCAACCGGCCAGCGGCCTTGCCCGGATCAGCTTAAGTGTCTATGCCCCAACGACCTAATATCGTCTTGTTTGTCCCCGATTCCTACCGCGGCGACGTGCTTGGCCACCAGGGCAACCCCGTGGCGCGGACACCCAACCTCGATGCCTTAGTCGCCACCGAAGCGGTTTCCTACGGCAATGCCTTTGCGCAAAATCCGGTCTGCACGCCCAGCCGCTGCTCGTTTATGACGGGCTGGTATCCCCATGTCCATGGCCATCGCTCGATGCGCAACATGCTCAAGGAGCACGAACCCAATCTTTTAAGTGTGCTGCGCAGCTCGGGCTATGATGTCTGGTGGGCGGGACGCAACGATCTTGTGCGCGTGCGCCAGGCTTCTGACTATCGGCGCTACTGCGATGTGAAGGTCGCGCCGGCAAAAAGCCACGCTTTTCAACAATATAAGTTTCCGGCGGCGCTGGCCGCGGCCGACCCCCGCCGCAGCGTGGAATACGGCGGCGTGCTCAGCCGCGCCGGCGTCGGCGCGCCCTACTTTGATGGCGATGCTGCCTGCGTTCACGGAGCCATCGAGCTGATCAGGAGCCACGCGGGCGCCAAACCATTTTGCTGCTATGTGGCGCTGCGCGACCCTCATCCGCCTTACTATGCCTTGGAAGACTACTATCAGGCGATTAACCCCGCCCGCTTGCCCCCGCGCATTCCCGTCCCGGGCGCCGCCGCCCGGTTACCGGCGGCGCTAGATGCCTTGCGCGCCGAGTACGGCAGCGCGACGCTTAGCGAGGAGCAATGGCAAGACCTGCGTAGAATCTACTATGCGATGTGCGCCAGGGTGGATGCGCTCTTCGGCGAAGTGGTCGCCGCCCTGCGGGAGCGGGGGCTCTATGACCATACCTGGATTTTTTTCTTTTCCGATCACGGCGACTTTGCCGGCGACTATTCCCTGCCGGAGAAAACGCATCTTACTCTGCAAGACTGCCTGCTGCGGTCGCCCCTGATTGTCAAGCCGCCGGCAGATGTGCCGCTGAAACCGGGGAATCGCCGGCAGCTCGTGGAGCTTCTCGATATTACCGCTACGCTCTATGATTTCCTGGGGATTGATCCCGGCTACGCCTGCCAGGGAGTTTCCCTGCGCGCGTCCCTGGCGGGCGCGCCCGGCGCGCTGCACGAGGCCGTCTTTGCCGAAGTTGGCGCCCGCAAGAATGAAGGTGAATTCTTCAACGCCGAGGTTGCCAATATGCCGCCCGACAATTTCTATTCTCACCAGCGCCGGGCCACGCTTCTCCATCATAAGGCCGGCAGCTATGCCGTCATGTGCCGCACGCTTAAGCACAAATACATCCGGCGCTGCTATACCGGGCATCATGAATTGTTTGACCTGGCGGCCGACCCGGGCGAAACACGGAACTTGAGCGGCCGGCGGCGCTATGCGAAAATCGAGCGCCGGATGGAAACTCTGCTGCTGGATTATTTACTGCGCACCGGCGATGTGCTGCCGCGCGAGCAGGATTCACGGCAGTTATAGCCTGATACATCAGGAACCGCGGTAAAAAACAAGAAGATGTAAAGCAAGAGAGGATTTCCGCCGAAGGCGGATCCGCCTATGGAGGACACCACGGAGGCACAGAGCTGATGGCGTCTCCTTGGTCTCTGCCAGCTCCCCACAAGAGTGTTGCGCGCATCCCGAGCGCGCGTAAGCGCGCCTCGGGATGCGCGCAACGATTGGTTGGAAGAGAACCTGGGAGGAGAATTTCTCTCTCCGTGTCTCCGTGGTGAGGTTTGTTTTATTTGGGTTGTGGGCGGAGTCCACGTTTAGATTAAACAGAATGAAGGCTAAACCCAATATCCTGTTCTTCTTCACCGACGACCAGCGTTTTGACACGCTGGGCGCGCTTTCCCGCCTGCCGGTTCAGACCCCGCACCTGGATCAGCTCGCGCGCGACGGCACGGTCTTCACCCAGGCCCATATTCCCGGCGGAACTTGCCCGGCGGTCTGCATGCCCAGCCGCGCCATGCTCCACACCGGGCGGACCTTGTTTCACCTCGAGCGCGAAGGCCAGGAAATTCCTGACGCGCATATTACCCTGGGTGAATGTTTGCGGCAGGCCGGCTATACCACCTGCGGCATCGGCAAATGGCATAACGGCCGCCGGGCGTATGCCCGCAGTTTCAGCGGCGGCGCCAAAATTTTCTTGAGCGGCATGGGCGACCATTGGAACGTGCCGGTCTATGACTTTGATCCCGCCGGCCGCTACGCTGGCCGCTGGCCGTATGTGCCCGACCCTTTCTATAAAAACCGGCTGGAGTTCCGCGAGTGCGACCATATCGCCGCCGGCAAGCACTCCACCGATCTCTTCGTGGATGCGGCCATAGAGTTTCTACGCTCGGACGACGGCGCGCGGCCTTTCTTTCTGTATGTGTCCCTCATGGCGCCGCACGACCCGCGCACCATGCCGGAAAAATTCCGGCAAATGTACGATCCTGCCCAAATCGAGCTGCCCGCCAACTTCGCGGCCGAACACGCCATTGATACCGGAGCACTCCGCATCCGCGACGAGCTCCTGGCGGCTTTCCCGCGCCGGCCGGATGAAATCCGGCGCCACCTGGCGGAATACTACGCCATGATTTCCCATCTGGATGACGCCTTTGGCCGGCTGATGAGCGCCCTGCGCGCCAGCGGCCGGTATGATCAGACCATCATTGTGTTTGCATCCGACAACGGCTTGGCCCTCGGCCAGCACGGCCTGATGGGTAAGCAGAGTCTCTATGACCACAGCGTGCGGGTCCCGCTGGTTTTTGCGGGACCGGGAATTCCCCGGGGAGAACGGCGCGACCAGTTGGTGTATTTGCTGGATATTTTTCCCACGTTTTGCGAGTTGGCCGGTCTGGCGCCGCCGGCCTCGGTGGAAGGCCGAAGCCTGGGAAACTGCCTGCGCGACGCCGCCGGGCAAGGCCGGCCGGAGCTTTACCTGGCTTATGAGAAGAGCATTCGCGGGATAAGCGACTCCCGCTACAAGCTCATTGAATATGCCGGCGGCGCCACGCAACTCTTTGACCGGCAAAGCGATCCGTGGGAAATGCATAATCTCGCGGCCGATAATAGCTCGCGCTCGGTTCTGGCGGAGCGCCGGCAAAAGTTAGCGGCCCTGGCCGCGGAATGGGATGATCAAAACTATCCCGCCGGAAGCGACTTCTGGCAGCACCGTCCGGACTTGAAGCCGTGAAAATTTTCAAAAACAAAGGGGGCGCTGAGATCAGACGGGTAGGTTGCGAATGGAAGCGCAAGTAATATCGAAAAAGCGGGTCGCGGACTACGGCGAGGTGTTGACCGGGAAACGCGAGGTCAATGCCATGCTGGATCTGGTGAAGCAGGAAACGGAGCGGATTGAATCCCGTTTCCTGGAACCGGCTTGCGGCTCCGGTAACTTCCTGACCGTTATTCTGGAACGCAAGCTCGCTGTCGAGATCGCTTTCATCGAATCCATGGTCCGCCCGATGCCTGCCGATGGGGACGGAAAGGCAGGCGGGGAGGCGAGCGATGAGTAAGCCGAAGGGCAAGGCCTCCGCGGCGAAGCCGGAGCCGCTGTTCGACCGTATCGTCACGATCCTCGATCAGGCGCGGGGCAACGTGGTTCGGGCGGTCAATACGAATATGGTGTTGGCCTATTGGCTGATCGGGCGGGAGATCGTCGAGGAACTCCAGCGTGGCAAAGGGCGGGCCAAGTATGGAGAAGAGGTGATTGATCAGCTTTCGAAGCGTCTGATGGAGCGATACGGACAGGGGTTTTCTGAGGCAAACCTCCAGAATTTCAGGAAGTTCTATCTTGCTTATCAGGAACGCATTGCAATTCCCTACCCAATGGGTAGGGAATCTGGTGGCACGGGAATTCCCCACCCACTGGGTGTGGAATCCGGGACGGCCAAGGTAATTTCCTCCCCATTGGGTAGAGAATCGGCGTCAGCACAAAAAAGCTACCCACTGGGTAGCGAATTGCCGCGGGGCTTTTCACCCCAACTCTCCTGGTCGCACTACCGCGCCCTGATGCGGGTCGAGAACCGCGAGGCGCGGGATTTCTACGAGCGCGAGGCGGTTGCGGGCGGCTGGGACAAGCGGACGCTGGAGCGGCAAATCCAGTCGTTCTATTACGAGCGTATCCTCAAAAGCCGCAAGCCACAGAAGATGTTGACAGAAGGGCGGAATCTCCCCGTTCCGGTTCTTCCGGCCGCGGATGAATTGAAGAACCCGTACGTTCTGGAGTTCCTCGGCTTGCCCGATGTGACGGCGTTTCATGAGTCGGACCTGGAGGGGCGATCATTACGCATTTGCAGCGCTTCCTGCTGGAGCTCGGCAACGGCTTTTCCTTTGTCGCCCGGCAGAAGCTTATGCGCATCGAGGAGCAGGACCGGTACATTGACCTGGTTTTCTATCACTGCCGCCTGAAGTTCTACCTGCTGATTGACCTCAAAGTGGGCGAGCTGACGCATGCGGACATCGGCCAGATGGACGGCTACGTGCGGATGTACGACGGCTTGTTCACAGCGCCGGACGACAACCCGACCATCGGCCTGATACTATGCACGGAGAAGAACGAGACCGTGGCCCGCTATTCGGTATTGAACGACCGCAAGCAGATTTTCGCCTCCAAGTACATGCTTCACGGTTTATTCATGAAGCGCCTCATAAACTCGGTTGGCGGGCGGAAACGAGCAGGAATCCGCCGCGCTGATTATTGACGCTCATTTCGCTATAGAAGTCTGTAAGCGTCATCCATTTTCGTTTGATGTTACGCGCATACCATTCCATAAACAGGCTAATCGTCAAGCGGCGGAACATGCCCAGCAGCCAGACGGCATTGCGCGTGCGCACACGGCAGCGGTCTTCATTTCCGGACACATCCAGACGCTGATGCAATCCGCTTTCAATG
>JACPGM010000171.1 GCA_016188985.1 Lentisphaerota bacterium
GGATTCCCGCCTTCGCGGGAATGACTACCTTTGGCTGCACATCGGACGCCTCAACAGAGTGAGGCGGCTACAACTCGACGCTTCACGCTCTCCGCCTCGCGCGCTTAACTTACCGGTTTGTGTAAATCCCCATGGGAATATTGCCGGCCGGAGCAGTCAGGATAATTGCGCCGCTGACTAAACCGCCATTTACGCTCAAGGCCCCCAAATTATTCCGGGCTGTGGTAGGATCGGCCACATCGCTTAAATTGTTCGAGGCTATCAGCGCGCCCGCCACCTGGCTCGCTGTAAGACCGGCCAACTGGGAACCATCACCGGTCGGCGTTAAGGCCCCAACTTGCACGGCCGTAACCTGATGCGGATTGTTATGATTGGCCACGTGGGTAGAGAGCGTGGCATCAACCGCCGCGGCCGCGCCAGCCGGATCAAAAGCAGAAACGTCATTGGTCGCGGCCGAGCCCAAGCCAAGGTTGGTCCGCGCGGCGGCGGGATCGGTAAGATCAGCAAGGTTATTCGTGGCGATCAAGTCGCCCGCGCCGCCGCCGCCGCTGGGCCAGTTCGTCCGCGTTTCCCCGCCCAAGGTCATGGCTCCGACGATATTTGTGCCTGCAATCCGCGCGTTGCCGACCACATCCAGTTGTTCCGCCGGAAGATCGGTGCCGACGCCCACCTTGCCCATGAAGACGTTGGTGCCATCCGCGCTGGTTTGATTGATGCCGTCAGAAGTAATTGTCACAATGTCGGACGGAACATTTGAAGGCGAAACATTGGATGAGACCAGATATCTCACGATTACGATACCGGAGCCGCCATTGCCGCCTAAACAACTTTCGTCCGCCCAACCTGTGCTTCCCCCGCCTCCACCCGTATTTGGCACACCATTTGTGCCGTTAGTGTTTTTTGCGCCATTTCCACCACCACCCAATCCCCCTGTGCCAGGCAATAGAGGCGGATTTATGTATCCACTCCAAACCCCACCGCCCCCACCGCCGCCATAGTATTTTTCTTCACCACTGATCGAACATGCAACACCAATGCCACCATCACCGGACTTATTGGTTGTAGCATTACCTCCCACACTTCCAGCACCACCGCCACCGCCTGATGTGTATGGAGCCACTTGCCTCCCAGTCCCCCCATCATATCCTTGATCCACGGTTCCCGTGCCGGGAGTTGGAAAATTGAGGCAAGCACCCCCACCAGAACCTCCATTGCCTGCTTGCTCTTCATAACCCCCAAATTTAGATCCATGCCCTCCGCCGATAGCGGTCAATGTTGCAAACGCAGAATTGCTGCCGTTTTTACCTACCGCAAAACCAGCCGCGTAATATCCTCCTGCTCCGCCTTGTCCAACAGTTACAGCATTTGTTCCACTAACGATAACTCCATTGGTGTAAATCATACCGCCTGCTCCGGCTCCGCCCGCAATTCCAGCATTACCGGCTGCTCCACCCCCACCACCAGCAACGACAAGCACATCGCAAGTCAACGAGGCGCCGCCATTAACCACAAATATCCCGCTGGCGCTGAATGTATGAATGCGATAATTCCCATCCATCGTGATATCGCCCCCCGTGGCTTCCACGGCGCCATTCGCGCCATAAGGGTAACCAATGTTCAGTTCACCATAGATCGTTGCATTCGTCGTCACAATCAGGTTATCCGTTGTCAACAACCCCTCCGCCGCCCAGGCTGGGCCAGAGAAGTGGAGAGCGGAGAGAAAAAGGACGACGGACAAAAGGCCGACGACAGACGGCGGCCTGCCCGAGCTTGGCCAGGGACGACGGCTTGCCCTGCGAAGCCGCCTTGGCGAAGCAGGAACGCCAGTCCGGAAAAGATGGACCATCGGATGAAAACCTTCATACAAGAACCATGATAATTTCATATCTATTCTTCGCGTCATGTTCGTCTCTCCTTTGTTCTTTTCTTCATTGGAAGTTGGACGTTCGACGTCCCGCGCAACGCGGGATAAACTTGCCCAGCGTTTCGCAGGGTTGGACGCTTGCCCCGCGTCCCGCGGGGTTGGGCGTTTGCTTCAGTTTACAACCGAACATTGCCTTCGATGACCACCCTTAAATGCTTTCCGCGCAGATCAAGGTCTTCGCCATAGGCGCCGGTTTTGATAATGAGCGTGTGGGCGCCATCTTGCTCCGCCGCCGACAGGCCTTCGCTAATCGTCTTTTTCGGACCATCAGAACCTCGCACCTCCGGCGCGCGACCTGTAAGCATAGGGCTGCCAATCGCCTTATCCACGAAAATGAGGCCGGTCGGCGCGCTCGTGCCGCCATCCGTGTTGTTGGTGCTGCCGCCGCCGCCCCCGCCCCCGTCCGGGAAGGGCAAGCCATTAGTGCCATTACTGAACATCCATTGGGCATAGTCGCTCACGCCATTGCCATCCGTATCCCAGGAATAGTCAGAAGTTCCAGCTTGCCTCTCGGCCTCCGCGTCTAAAAAATCGAGGTCTTCATCAATGTACAATAATCCCTCGTAAACCGTGATCGCCCCCGCGCCGCGGAACAAATGCAAAACGGCCGCATTTGTAAAATAGGCCAGCGGTACACCAAGCAAAACAATCGTCGGGGCATTGCTTCCGGCCATCAGATTGCCATACAGGTCGTCAACCACGCTGGCGCCGTTAGTGTCCAGTAAAGCCAAATAGAGCGATGAATTGCTCGTCGAGAGATAATGCACCGCATATACCAAGTTGTTGGTCAATTGCGCCCTATCCAAGTCCACGTTCAAACTACCCACCGCGTTGCTTTCCGATTCCGGAACATACCAGGAAACCGGGTTAGTTCCCCATGCCCCGTCCAGGCGATACGCCCCTAACCCCCAAGATGGGGCCGTACAAGCGTAGCTGTCTCCTTCGGTAAAATCCGGATCGCCCCAGCGGATGTAAAAACGGCTCACCGGATACTGGTCGGCGCCATCAAAAATTCCGTCCGCATCGGAATCTTGATTCAGCGGATCAGACCCGGCCGCGTATTCCCAGAGGTTGGTCAGGCCGTCGGCGTCAGAATCTATAAGTGCATCGGCGGCGTTGGTTTCTGAAAGGCCGAACTTGATCTCCCAGGCGTCGGGCATCTGGTCGCCATCAGCATCCTGCGCCCGGCCTTCCGCCGCTGGCAATAGCGCCGCCAAGAGCGCGAACAACAAGACGCCCCGCGCAACGGCTTGGCGGGAGATTCTTCCGGCGGCCACGGCGTCACCGCCGCGGCTACGACCGCCGAGCAAGATTGATTCCAAGTTATTATCTTTGTGAATTTTGTGCATCTTTGTGGCCACTTTTAAAAGCAACCTTCTGGATTCACGTGATCAGCCTCCTGTGAAAAGTTGCGCAGAGAGATTTTGCCGGCGCGGAACAAGCGTGAAGGAACAAAGCAATCGCAGGAAGGCGCGAAAAAACGAGGAAGGCGGACCCCGCATGATGCGGGACAAGCTTGACAGATGAGCGGGATAGAAAGTTATAATCGGCCAGAAGGCCAGAAGGCCAGAAGGCCAGAAGGCCAGAAGGCCAGAAGGCCAGAAGGCCAGAAGGCCAGAAGGCCAGAAGGCCAGAAGGCCAGAAGGCCGATCCCCTGGCGTCCAGCGGAAAAGCGCGTGCAGTCTTGGCTATTCGGGAAAATTGTCATAATCCCCATAATCAGCGCTTGTCCGCCAAAGGCAGGCTTACACGGAACGCACCCTGGCCTTTGGAACTGAACATTAGCAAATCCGATATGTGCTCATCAACAAAAAAATCAGAAAATTTTTACCCCCTAAATCCACCGGGATATAACCCCATTTTCCCGCCCCACCAGCCAAGACCTACGCTATAAATTACTCTTAATCTGACAGCCTTTCCTAGCAGTTGCCTATTCGACGGTTCCGAGCTCTATAAGAATACGATTGTTATGGGCTAAAGCCCATAGTAGCATTGCCGCCTGAGGAAAATTAAGCCGCCCATGGAGTTACCATGAAAGAACCATCCTTAAATAAAACGCGCGGCCAGAAGCATGTGCTTATCTTTGGCGGCACTAAAGGCCTGGGCTGGGCGACGGCTAAACTTTTTACCGGCGCCGGGTGGCAGGTTTCCATAGTGGGACGAAACCCGCCGGCCGACCGGCTTAACGGCAAGGACGCTCATAACATCCGATACTTTGCGCTGGACCTGCTCGCCTGGGCGAAGCGCTCCGGCGGAGCCTGGAGCCAGGCAGAAGACATAAACAGCACTCTGGAAAATATAATTGCCGGGCGTGGATTCCCCGACAGCCTGATTTTCTGCCAGCGTTATCGAGGAGCAGAAGATCAATGGGCCGGGGAATGGGAGGTCAGCCTGACGGCCACTAAGCAGGCTATTGAATTCCTGGCCGGGAAACCCACGGGCAAGAGAGATTGTGCCATCGTAATAACCAGCTCCATTGCCGGCGAATTCGTCGTAAGCGAGCAGCCGCTCAGCTATCACGTTGCCAAAGCCGCGCTTAACCAGCTTATCCGCTACTATGCCGTTACGCTGGGAGCGCAAGGCATACGGGTCAATGGCGTTTCTCCCGGCATGATTTTGAAGGAGGAATCGCGCGCCTACTATCTGAAAAACAAATCGCTTTCCGAATTATACCGGAAGATAACCCCGCTGGGGCGCATGATAACCGCCGAGGAAATCGCCGCGGTTATCTTCTTTTTGTGCAGTCCGGCGGCCTCGGCTATAACCGGGCAAAACCTGATCGTGGATGGCGGACTTTCCCTGCGCGGCCAGGCCGCCCTGGCCAAAGAGCTGAAAGGAATATGAGTTCCCTGAGTACCTCAATCATGGGGAACTGCCATGAAAAACAAGAAATTTTGACCACGGAGGCACGGAGAATGACTCCGTCTCCTTAATCTCTTCCCGCTCCCCATAAGAGTGTTGCGCGCATTTGGCGCAGGGCGGAACGCCCTGGCAAATGCGCGCAACGATTGGTTAGAAGAGAACACGTGAGGAGAACCTCTTCCTCAGCGCCTCCGTGCTTGCCCTGCGAAGCGCTTTGGCGAAGCATGGGTCTCCGTGGTGAGGTTTGTTTTGTTTAGTTTGCTTGGGTTGCGGGCCTAGCCCACCTTAACATGTTACGGAATCAACGCTTATGAATAAGTGCCGGCTGTGCCACAGCAAAAAGGTTAAACGCGTCGTCAGGCTCGCCCCGATGCCTATCGGGGACGCCTATCTGCGGAAAGCGCAGTTACGCCGGCAACCCGTCTATGCTTTGGACATGTTTCTCTGCCGCGCCTGCGGGCTGGCACAGTTGCCCCAGCTTGTGGCGCCGGATGATATTTATCGTCCGTATATCTACCGGTCAGCCGACTCTTCAGGGCTGGTCAGGCATTTCGAGCAATACGTAGGAAACGTCTGCGCCAAGTTCAAGCCCCCCCGCGGCGCGCTGGCCATTGATATCGGCAGCAACGACGGTTCTTTTGTCCGTTTCTTCAGGAACCACGGCCTGAAAATACTTGGGATAGATCCGGCCACGGTAATCGCCCGCGAGGCGACCAAGGCCGGGGTGCCGACCATTCCCGAATTCTTTACCCAGGCCACGGCTAAAAGAATCCGTCAGGAGCATGGTCAAGCCGCGATCGTAACTGCCAACAACATATTTGCCAACGTCGCCAATCTTGACGACTTTGTTGCGGGGGTGAAGGAACTGCTGCTTCCGAAAGGATTATTTATTTTTGAAACCGGCTACGTCCTGGACCTGCTTCAAAAGGCCATCTTTGACAACATCTATCATGAGCATCTCAGCTACTTTTCGATCAAGCCGCTGGTAAAGTTCTTCCGGCGCCATGGCTTGCAACTCGTTGAGGCCGAGCGCGTGAACACCAAGGGCGGTTCCATCAGGTGCTTTGTCCAACATACCCAAAAGGCCCCGCGCCAAGCGGAGAGCGTGCAACGGCTGATCGCCCTCGAGGAGGATTACGGAGTCCAGACGGAAGAAACTTTCCGGCTGTTTTCCGCCCAGATCAATTTAATCATGGAAAGTTTGACAACGCTGATCAGACGCCTTAGAAGCAAAGGTCTGACCGTGGCCGGCTATGGCGCTTCGGTGGGCGTGAGCACCATTATCTACTATTGCGGCCTGGGCAAGGGCGCGCTTGATTATCTGGTGGACGACAACCCCCAACGGCAGGGGCTTTACAGTCCCGGCTACCATTTGCCGGTATTGCCGCCAAAGGCCATTTATGCGAAAAAGCCGGATTACGTGCTGCTGTTGGCCTGGCAATACGCCCGGCCAATCATGGCCCGGCACCGGAAATACCTTGAAGCCGGCGGCCGCTTTATCCTGCTGCTGCCGCAGGTCAGGATCGTGGAGCAAAACGACGCCCTCTAACTGAGAACAGGTAACACCTCGGCCAGTTTTAAGGGGATACATTTTTTAAAGAAAGACTCGACTGCCGCCGGATGCTCGCTCGTCATAAGGCATGCCCACGGGCAAGTATCGCGCCCGGGGCTGCCTGCCCGCAGTCGCTACGCGACAGCGTTGCGGGCGGGCGGGGCGCGATATGAATCCGCGCGGCGCATTTCGCTGCCCGCGGAGCGGGATTCGAAAAAATCCGGCCAGTCCGGCCCATCCCGCTTTTAGCGGGACAGGGATGTGGCCTTGCCACGCTTTTCAGCGTGGGGCGCCACGCGAAGCGCTATACTCATGTATGCGCGAGCGCGGCAACGGAACAGATGGGCTGGAATCGCCGGAAATTTTTCGAACGAAATGCGGCGAGCATTCTCCGATATCTCAAATTATCCAAACATTACGAAAAATACCCACAAGCCTGAGGTATTCCATGATAACCATCGGAGTCTTCGCCTACAATGAGCAGGATAATCTGCGCGCCACGGTGGAAGGCGTCATCGAAGCGGCCCGATTAGCGGATTCCACCATAGGCGGATCCGCCTTCGGCGGAAACCTCCCGCTTGAAATCATTATTGTCAACGACGGCAGCACCGATAATACCGCAGCGGTCATTGCCGATTTGATGAAGGAACATGCCGGCATCAAGGCCATTACCCATCCCACCAACACCGGCATTGGCACCGCCATTCGGGACATTATTCAGGCCGCCGCCGGTGAAAAAATCTGTTTTATCCCCGGCGACAATCTCTTCACCCTCTTTACCCTGAGAAACCTGCTGCTCAACGCCTACAAGGCCGAGATTATTCTCCACTATCATATCAACAGCGAAATTCGCAAAAGGGGGCGCATTTATTTATCGTTGATCTTCAACCTCATTTATAAATTCGTCTACCAACTGAACATTATCTATGTAAATTGCCTGGGCATCTATCCGACCGCCATGCTCCGTGAAATGACCATTCGCGCCAAGCGTTACAACATACCTGCGGAATTGAACGTAAAAACTCTCTTGCAGGGACACACCTACTACGAAGTGGGCAGTTATATGAAGCCGCAGTCCCAGAAAAGCAGCGCCTTAACCCTGGGCAATCTGATTGATGTCGCTGTTTCGTTCTTGAAGCTCTGGTACGAGGTTAAAATCAGCGACCGCTCCAAGTATGCCAAGATGCCCGTCCGCGTCATTGATGCGATCTAAACTGTTTGCTTCCTCAATTTTTCCATAAAGGCCTTGACGGCCGGGCCATCGCTTTCGTCGGGCGCCCAAGGCGCCGCCTCAGTTTCGGAGCGCACCAACGGGCCGCTGGTAACTTCGTGAAACACGAGCACCGGGGAAGTGATGACCAGTGAATGGTAAACCGCCTCAGCCAGCCGGTAATAAAAAATGCGCCTGGAAGCGTAGTCGCCCATGGAAATGACTTGCCGAACGGCGCCCTGGTCGCCGAAGAGGATGATTTCCGCCGTGCCTTCAATAATGTGAAACGACTCGGACTTTCCCAAATGCCGGTGGGGCCGCACGTACGTGGCGGCCGTATGCACAATCAGCATCTCATGGACTTTGCTTTCCAGCGAGTTGTGCGCGCATAAGCGCATACGCCCGCGCTTGGTTCTGAGCGCCCGCTCCCGCAGTTCAGCCACGTCCGCGCGATTGACCGTAACGACCGGTCCGGCAGCGATCAGGACTTCGGCATTATATTCAGTTGTTTTCATGTTTTCTGAATCGGCATTTATTTTGACAGGATTTACAAGATCGACGGGATTCAGAATATGATTGAAGCCGTTTTTGGAATTAACGCTATGCCCGGCACAACGTCAATTCCAAAACCATCCATTCCGCTTCGCGGATTTATCGTATCTTCATCATCCTTATCTTGTCAATCCTGCTTGAACAGTCTTCGTTTTCAACTCTCGCAACTTCCTCTTAACTTGAACACCCTGTTCGCCGAAGTTAATGACAAGGCCAACCGGTTTGCCTGTAGCCACAAGGCAATTAACCAACTGGACTTCATGAACTTTTATTATGTTCGCTACGGATTTCAATTCCACAATGACCGTATCATTAACGAGTATATCAGCCGCAAATTCACCGACAACTGCATCTTCGTATCGAACAATAATAGGAACTTGCGCTTCGGCCTTTAAGCCGGTCTTGCGCAGTTCAATGAGCATGCATTTCTCATAAACCGATTCTAAAAACCCATAGCCCATACGATTGTATACACGATAAGCACATCCGATGATTCTCTCCGTCTGTTCTTTGTATTCCATATTAGCACCTCGATGAAAAATTATATTTTGACAGGATTAACAGGAGTTACGTGATTATAAAAAGATGTAACCATTTCGGAATGGGCACCCCGATTCAGATCGGGATGCCCATTCCTAAACTCGCCATTCTGCTGCCGCAGATATTCTTTTCATATCTCACCTCAGCAATCTATATCCAGTCAATCCAGTTAATCCTGTCAAAAATTATTCTCTTACCTCAAAGCATGCTTACTGGCGGGAAAAATGGAAGCAAAGCGGCCGCCCTGCTGCACAAAGGCCTGCTGGCGGGCCATGACTTTCTCCTCGCTCTCCGGGTTCAGGCTCAATAGACAAAGCGTAATCTGGCGCTTGAGCAATTCTTCCGAACCGTAAATGGGCAAGGCCGAGCCCGGCATAAACAAGCCTTTCTTCTTGGGATGATCGTCCACCACGCATTCCACCAGATCCTTAAGCTCCAGAAAATTGATGAAGGCGCAGGCCAGATGTCCGGCGCCAAAAACAGCAATGCGCCCGCCCGGCGCGCGATGACCAGCCAGCAGGTTGCGAACACGCTCGCGCGTCTTTGGGAAAGTCCGGGCAAATGTTTCGGCCCGTTTGATTTTTTCTTGCAGAACCTTCGCCGTCGGCAAGCGACCTCGTTTGCTTTCAGCTTCCACAGGCTCTGGCGTAAAACGCCCGATGGCCACCAGCGAATTTTCAGAGGCATAAGGAAAACATTCCAGGCGCACCGGCTCAAGGCCAACCTGGCTAAGCCCCGCGCGAAACGTTGGGAGAGTAAAATACAGGTTATGCTCCTCCCAGAGCGTAGTATAATCGCCGCCGGAAAGCGCCGGGGAACAATCCGGCGACTCCAGCACAAGGTAGCCCTGTGGACTCAAGAGCTTGCGCACGGCCGCAATCAAGCGGCGCGGTTCAAAGGAATGCTCCCAGACATGCCGCATAATTAGAAGATCGGCCGGAGGATGATGGCGCAAAATGATTTCGGCTCGCTCCGGCGTCAGGCGATCCTGAAGCGTTTCAATTCCGGCTCCCTTTACGCCAATGCCGAGATCAACTTGCGGATCCAAGCGCCAGGAATTGGCAAAGCCGCGCTCGTTCAGGCGCCGCAAAAGACTGTCATCCTTGAAACTGATGCCGGCAATTACCGAATGCGGCGTTAAGCCTGGCAGCTCCGCGAGCATATCCGCCAATTTATCCAGGTGCCCTTCCGGCTCGGAATAGGTAATCCATTCATAAGGGCTGATCAGCTCCCTGGCCGGCACGGGGTCAATGAGCTGGAGGAGCCCGCAGTTCCCGCATTGGCCCGCCACCAGGTCATGCCGGTACTGCTCGGCAAGCGGATCGGTCAGAAACCGGTTGCACACCGGTTGATCCTTAAACTCCAACAGGCTGCGGACCGCCTGACTCCGGCAGAGATAACAGCGATTCATTATTGTGCTTCCAGAATCGTAATGTCTGGGTCTTGGGTGGTAGGGCACGCTCGCCGAGCGCGCCGCGGCGGTTTCGGGCCTACTCCGCCGTAGCAAAGCCTCTGGCTGCGAAGGCTGGACGAAACCGCCCTACCTTTTACCACCTTATAAATGAGGGATACCCAGAATCCATATTTAAGCGCGCTTTATTACCAGAATTATCGCTTTTGCCCGCGGCGGCGGGTGCTCCAGTAGTTATTCCAGGCGATTTTGAAGGCCGTGAAGAAATTAACCTGATGATACTCGGCATAACTTAAAACCAGCGAAAAGGAATAAATCGCATTGAACAGAGGATTCGGGCCAATATAGATAAGGACATTCAGCAAGCGGCGCACAACCCCGCTCTTCACCGCCAGCATAAAAAACCGGTGGACAACCAGTATTTTCTTCTCGTCCTTGACCTTGACGATCGGCTTGACCAGTCCCAGGGGATCAATATCGTCGAATTGAAAGGCCGCGGACAAATAGCCGTTCTTAACGGCATCGTCATAAATGCCGGTTCCGGGATAGGGCTGCAGCGTGTAGGCCCAGGCAAAATCAACCTGCATGGCGCGGTTCAAGTCTACGGTTTTCAAGGCTTTGCCGACATCTTCTCCAGGCAGGAAGAGCATATTGGAGGTGCGCACCTTGATGCCGGCGGCTTTGAGCAGCCCCGCGGCCTTAAGATACTGCTGATCGGAAATGTTCTTGCCCAGGATGCGGCGGCGCAATTCTTCATCGCCGGTTTCCACGCCGATGGAGAGGCAGAAGGCCTTGGCCTTCCTAAGTTCCTCCGCTGTAAACTCGTCAACAAAATCGGCGCGAATGCTGGTGAACCACGGCAAACCGATGCGCTCGGCGTAGGCCGCGCTGAACTCCGCCAACCATTGCTTATCGAGACCGATAATGTCGTCATACAAGATCACTGACTGCATTTTGGGAAACAACCGGCGCGTTTCTTCCATTTCAGCGATGATGTCGGCTACGCGCCGCACACGCAGGTAGCGCCCTTTACCCCGATAAAGCGCCATTTTGACGTGGTTATAACAAAAGGCGCAGCGGAAGGGACACCCGCGCATCGTGCTGAACGGGACTTCGGTCATGTTGGCAAAAAAAGGATATTTCAAGTACAGGCCCCGGTCGGGATGCGGTAAGGAGGAAAGGTCATCAACCAACACTGCCACCTCGTTCTTAAAAACGCGGCCGCCGCTTTTGACCCACAAGCCGGCCAGCTCGTGGTAGGCGCGCCCCTGCCCCAAGCAATCCACCAGATCCGGGAAGGAGATATCCGCTTCACCGCGCGCAACGACATCAACGGCCGAATCCTCCAGCACCTGGGGAAAATACGTCGGGTGCGGACCACCCAGCACAATCAGGGTTTTGGGCAGGAATTCTTTAATACGCCGTGCGGTCTGCGCCACCCAATGGTGCGCCCCAGTGATAACACTGAACCCAACCAGGTCGGGCTTATACTGCAACAAGGCTCTGAAGAAATCGCTTTCCAGGGGCTCGACAAAGAGTTCGCAGGCATGGCCCCGCTGTTTGACCAGCGCCGCGAGATACATCAGGCCGACGTTCTGATTAACGGTTTCCTGGGCAAAGGCGATTTTCACGGTGCAATGGCATTGCCAATTATAGCGGACGCCCATTGAACAACCGCTGCCGCCAATCGCAAGGCTTCCTGATATTTGCTACCGGAAATATCCGGTTCATCGCGCTCGCCGGGATAGCGGAATGCGGTTGCGTATACGGCCAATCGAGCTGATTCATGCAAGACAGAGGTTCGAATAATGTCGCCGGGAAGCAGATCTATCAGCCGCGTCAAACTATGAACCTTGGGAAACTCAACTCTTCGGAAAACCAAAACCGCCTTGATGCTTTTTTCAGCAGCCTGTTGAGCATGAAAACAAAGGGTGCTGTATAATCCCTCCTCGGGAAGCGGAACTGCGGCCAGCGCCAAATCGGCCTTGGCATGCCGCAACCAGTCTTCCGGCGACCCGGCTTTTACATCAGGCGGCATAGAGCTCCTTGCCTTCCTGAAGAATGGTGCGGTAAATCAGCCCGATATTATCCCGATTCCGCTCCACATCCGAGGGAGTCGCAACCAGAAAATCAACCGCCGCGGGAATACCAAACATTTCCATTTGCAGTTTCTCGGCGGTCTCGAGACGCGCTGTGCCTTCCGGCATAATGACGAGAAGGTCTATATCGCTGTTTGCGTCGGACTCTCCCCGGGCGGCTGATCCAAACATGATAATGCGCAGAGGATGAAAGGCATCCACCACCCTTTGAACGATCAAATTCACCTCATTCATGGCAATAATAATGGACAACGAAAGCTGAAGTGTCAAGCAGGGAGGCGCATACAGTGATAAAGTGGAGACAGGAGGGTTTGTCTTTATTATTCCATACGGACCAAGCAACGACCGGCGACGCCGCCCGAACGCATGGCCTCAATCGCTTCGTTAATCTGAGCCAGAGAATAGCGCCGGCCGATCAAGGGCTTGAGGCTCAGCTTGCCGGCCTGGCAAAGGCGCACATAATTGGGAATATCGTATTCGGGCCGGCAATTACCCCCATGCGACCCCTTTAAAATTTTTTCGAAATGGAGCGGCAGGGTGTAAATGCTGGCCTGCTGGCCCTTGGGCGGCACGCCGACCAGAATGGTCCGGCCGCGTGCGCTGGTCACGGCATAGGCTTGCTCAATAACCTTGATATTGCCGGTATTGTCCACGGCCACGTCCACGCCGGCGGCCCCGACAATTTTCAGGATTTCCGGCTGCGGATCAGCGCGCGCGGCGTTGATGCAATGGGTGGCGCCCAGTTCCTTGGCCAATGCCAGCTTGTTGTCGTAAAGGTCTATGGCAATGATCGGGTGGGCCGAGACCATGGCGGCGCCCTGAACGATGTTAAGCCCTACGCCGCCGGCGCCGAAAACAACCACGGATTCACCTATCTTGAGCTGGGCATCATTATTAATGACCCCAAAAGCGGTCGTCACCGCGCAACCCAGCAGCGCGCCGCTCTCCGGATCGAAATCCGCCGGAACTTTGGTAATGCGGTTCTCGGATACGACCGCATACTCATTAAAGGTCGTCACCCAGCCGGCGTTGATGGGGCCTAAGCGCGAGGCATAAGCCGGAGTGGGCGCTTCAATCCCGGCGCCCTTGCGCCAGTGCATAACCACGCGGTCGCCGGCGGCAACTGTCTTCACGCCGCTGCCCGCCTCCAGCACCTCGGCCGTGGCCTCATGACCCAGCAAGTGCGGCAAAAATTTGTCCGGCCCCTTGACGGCATCAATTTCATTGATCTGCGCGCCGCAGATTCCGCTGCAGAGCACCTTGACCAGCACCTGGCCAAAAGTCAGCGGCGGCATTTCAATTTGTTCCAGCACCAGCGGCTTTTTGCTCTCCACCAGAATTACGGCTAACCCTTTCATTTCCTGCTCCCTTCCTGCTGTAAGGCCTCAGCCATCTAAATTGTGAATTTTTCTGGATTCCCGACTCGTGCTTCGTAGCGACTCTTCTACGCCCTGCGTAGCGGCTTCGCAGAGCAGGGAGGCTTACTTCGCAGAGTAGCATCAGGTCGGGAATGACAATCAGCCCTCAGATGGCTGAGGAGTTACTGCGTCTTTCGGATTTAAGCCGTTGGACCTGGAACTTCCTGCACAATTCTCCGCGCCAGAACTACGGCACGTGGTTGTGGCGCATCCCGGCGCCAGAGGCGCCTGACCCTGCGCCCGATGATAAAGGCAAACGCGTACATTACCGACCGGACATTCTTAAAGCGCAAGGCGGTCGAGGCCTGGCCCTTTTTTTCGACCATCCCCTTGACCGGGATGTGAATATAGCTGACGCCCTCGAACAGGTGCCGGGTAATGATATCGGCCTGGAAGCCGAAGCCTAAAGTCCGCGGCGGCCATTTGAGCACATTCTCGCGCCGGTAGACCGAAAGGCCGTTGTAGTAATCAAGGCGAAAGCCACTGAGACCATTAACCAGGCAGGTAAAGGTTTTGGACAAGCGGCGGCGAAACTTGCTTTTGCCCACAATCGTATCCTGATCAAAGGCGGGAATCACCAGATCGGCGCAGCCCACATGCTTGAAAATATAGGCCATGGCATGGCGCGGCTCGGCATCGTCGCCAGGATACAAGCGATAATAACGGCCATGCCCCAGCAGGGCTCCGCTCAAAAAGTTTGCGCCGACGCCCTGGTTAATCTGGTTCTGAACGAGCCGGATCGGCTCGTCCGGATGCGCTTGCAGAAAGGCGCGAATACGCTCCACCGAAGCATCCTGCGAGACATCGTCAATCACAATCACTTCGTAGCTCAAGCCGGCGTCCCGCGCGGCCTGCACAACGGTAGCAAGGGTGTCGGCGATGAAAGCCTGCTCGTTGTAGCAGGTTACCGCAACGGTTAGGTCCACCGCCTGAGGACTCCCCGCGGGTGAACTCATGGCGCCTCACACAAAATTGACATGATCGGGCTTATGGGCCAGTTGCCACAGAAATTTGTTGATCGCGTTCGTCCGGCAGAACGCATAACACTCCTTGTGCACATCCACCCCGCACCGGACCTTGTCCATGACCTTCCAATAGTGGTCGCTCTCAACGATTTGCTTGAAACTACCGGTAACCAGATTGCCCAGCAGGAACTCATTGCTGCGATAGGCAAAGAACTGGCCGCAGGGATACAAGAGCCCCTCGCCCGTCGAATAAAGCAGGAAAGGCGCTCCCAGACAGACGTCGTAGTCGCGTTTGCCCCGGCTGTTGATGTTGGCCCATTTCACAATTACGGCAAAGTCGTCCGTGCTTTCGGCCTCCGCCTGGTGCAGGCGCTCGTCAAACCGGCCGTAGCTGGCCAGATGCTGGTAAATGTGGAGCCGGTTGTCCTGCGTATCCGAGCAATGCTTGATTTCCAGGTAATCCACCCCCAGCGACTTGCCCAGCCGGGCCAGGGGCACAATCTCGTCGGCATCCTGGGGCGTCAACACCATCTGCAGGCCAATAGCTATCGGCAAATGACGCTTGCTCCGGGTGGCAACGCAGAACTTGATTTTCTCAATCAGCGTCTTGAACTCCGCGCTGCCATGCAAGCGGCGATAGGCCTCCTCGGAAGCAGCGCTCACGTTGAAACGCAACCAGGTCAGCAGCTCCAGAGCTTGTTCGCCCTGGCGGCCGGTATCGAACAAAATGCCATTTGTGCCCATGGCCATATCCACGCCGGCTTTTTTGCCCACGGCAATGGCCTCGTAGACATGTGGGTTGATCAAAGGTTCGGCCTCGCCGATCAGGGCCATGGAGCGGACCCCTATCTCGCCGGCTTCGCGCATGTAGCGGAGCAGCGGCTCGCGCGGAAAATAAACATTTTTGCCCTTGCGATACAAGTTGCCCTGGGTTTCCCCGTAGCAGTAATGACAGCGAATATTACAGCCCTTGCTTAAGCCCACGTCAATATGCAAGGGCGCAATCCGTTTGCCGGCCTGCCAGTCCACGATCCGGTCCATATGCCACAGTAGTTTGTGGCTATCCATCATAAAACGGTCTTTGACTTTGTCGCTCATGGCGATCTTCCTTTTTTCAGCCCGCCTGCAGCGCTACCCAGCCCGCAGTCGCTACGCGCCAGCGTTGCGGGCGGGTGCACAGCATTGCCTGCCCGCAGGTCTTCGTCCAGCGATGTAGGCAGGCGGGCAGGCAGAGGTTGCACCTCAGGCGCGGCGGATGCCTTCAGCAGACTTTCGCCGTACGCGCGCAAGGCCTCCGGCCAGGGACGCAGCGGCGGTATCTTTTCAGATGCCAGAATAGGACGCAAGTTCTTTACCGCCAGCGACGTAAAGGCCGCATGCGCTACCGGAAGGACGCGCACGTCCCGCTGCAAGATTTTCACAAGTTCGCTGATCAAGTCATAGAGCGAAACCTCGCCGGCGTTGGTCAGATGATAAAGTCCGAATGGCTTCTTGGAAACAAGCATCGCGCACACGGCGGCCGCCAGGTCCCGGGTATAGGATGGCGTCGTCCAACAGTCAGTGGCCACCTTCAGTTCCGGCTCCCCAGCCAGGATCCGTGCGGCCATCTTTTCCACAAACTGAGTTGGTTGAACCGTTTCGCCAAAAAGCATCGGCAACCGGACAATATAATGGCAGGGCGCCTCGCTGGAAACAAAACAATCCGCCCCAAACTTGGTGAAGCCGTATATATTGATCGGCCGCGGCGCGCTCGATTCAACAAAGGTCTGCCCAGCGGCCGCATCAGGAAACACCGCCTCCGAGCTGATGTGCACCAGCACACAGCCGGTGCGCCCAGCATAGCCGGCCAGGGTTTTGGGAAAAAGCGTATTCACCGCCAAGGCCCGCGCCGGCTCCCTCTCGCAGGCATCGAGACCGGTGAACACGACGGCATTCACGATGACCGCCGGCTTGAGCTCGTCCAGCCGGCGGATCAGCCGGTCATCGCCGGCTGAAGCATCAAAATCGCCGCGGTTAAGTCCGGTTACGGCGTAGCTTTTACAGAAAGCTTCGTTCAGGGCCTGGCCCAGTTTGCCCGTATGCCCCAACAATAAGAGCTTCGGTTTCATGGTTGCTCTTTCACGCCGTGCGGGGATTGCCAGCGCCGGTAGACCCGATGTTCTTGGCTATCAATCTTCCGCGCCAACAAGCCACAGGCTCGGGCGTTCCAGCCCAGATAACGGGCCACATCCAGAAGAATACACAGATCGTCCGGGATGGTTTTTAACCGGACTAACCCGGCGGCATTAAACCAACCCCAGTTCTGCCCTTCCTTCAATCTAAGTTGCCCTTTATCCGCAAAAAAATTGTTAACAAATAGATGCAGGCGGAACCAGGCCCCGTATTCTTTCAGGAGGTATTCCTGAAAAAAATGCGGATAGCGCAACTTCAACCCCAGCTCCTCCTGAACCTCGCGGCGCGCGGCCGCCGTTAAGGACTCGCCCGGCTCAACCCCGCCGCCAAAAAAAGCCCAAAAGCCTGGAAAATGGGGCGCGTCGCTCGTGCGGTGCTGCAGCAATATCCGCTTGCGGGCGTCAACCAGCACCACCGCGGCAACTTCCGGCAGGGCCGAGCGCCCGGGCTGTTTCAGGTCGCTCATCTATTCAAAATAAATAAAACCGTAATCGCCGGAATAGCCGCAGTGCTCGAACCACCAGCGCCAGCCTTCAGGCCAATAAAACGCTTCGCAGGTCAACTGCCAGTAAAGCAGGTTGGCCTTCTCGCGCTCGTTGCGAAACGATTCCACGCCGATCCAGGCATCGCGCCGGCGCACGCGCTCAATTTCCTTAATAGCCGGATACAGGTCCTGCGGCGGCAGATTGTGCAGAGTCGTGTTGGAATAGATGAAGTCGAACGACTTGTCCGCGAAGGGCAATTTCCGGGCATGTCCCTGCACGAGGAACGGCTTGACTTCCTCCTTGGCATGGTCCAGCGCGTATTGCGAAACATCCAGGCCGGCTACTTCCAGACCGGGCACGGCCCGCGTGAACTCGTAGAGCATGAAACCTTTTCCGCAGCCTACATCAAGCAGGCGGTCGCCGGATTTAAGTCCGTAATGCTCCGCAATCTGCTTGGCCAGCGCCAGCCAGCGCCCGTCGTACTTGTAGCCGCCATAGCCATAGCAACGATCGCCATCCCAATAGTCATAGCCCCATTGCTTGGCGCGCTCGGCGCAGGCGGCTTTGTCAAACTGCGTCACCCGGCCAAGGTAGTCGCGCTTGGAACCCATGTTGTATTGCTGGAGAAAATCAATCTGTCGGCGCATACGCGTTCCTCCTGAGAATATTAACGAATCAAAGCCTGCGCGGTTTTTACCAGGTTTTCGGAGTCAAGGCCGTATTTTTTCATAATATCGTTCTGCGACCCGAGTTCTTCGGTGAACACGTCGGGAAAGCCAAGGCGCTTAAAGCGGAAACTGCCGGCCAGGGATGATTCCAGCAGCACTTCCGCCACGGCGCTGCCCAGTCCGCCGATCAAGGTGTGCTCTTCGACCGTGATCACCGCGCGGACTTTTGCGGCATTCTCGAGCAAGGCCGCACTATCGAGGGGCTTCACCGTGTGCATGTGCAGAACCGCGGCGGAGCAACCTTGCTTGGCCAACTGCTCGGCCGCGGTCAAGGCCACTTGCGTGGTGATGCCCGTGGTCACAAAGAGAACATCGGCGCCCTCCCGCAGCAGGATGGCCTTGCCGATCCGGAACGGCTTCTCGGCGCGCGAGACAATGGCGTCGCCACCCTTGGCCAGGCGGATGTAAATCGGCCCAGGCCACTCAAGCGTTTGCGGCATCAGGCGCGCCATCTCGTCCCGGTCGCACGGCGCCACGATGGTCATATTGGGAATGGCCCGCATAATGGCGATATCCTCGTTAGCCAGATGGGTCGGTCCCAGCGGCGCGTACACCACGCCGCCGCCGCTGCCGATCAGCCGCACCGCCAGGTTGTGCAGCCCCACGTCCAGCAGCACCTGCTCATAACAGCGGCGGGTCAGGAACGTGGCGATGGTGTTGATATAAGGCATTTTGCCGCTCAAGGCCATGCCCGCGGCCATGCCGACAATATGGGCCTCGTAAATGCCCTCAAGAAAAAACCGGTCGGGAAAATCGGCGGCGAGTTGCTCCAGGTCGCGCTTGGTAATATCCGACCCGATAAACACCACGCGCTGATCCGTCCGGGCCAGATCGTAGAGGCTTAGCAAACAGGTTCTTCTCATCGGGGAAACCCTAAGGGCCTGGAATGACATTAAATGAACAATGATTGTTTCCGTTTTCGCCCGGGGCAAGGCGGCGCAAGCGGAGGCGTGCCTGAAAGGCACGTGCCGCTTGCGTCAACGCCGCCCCGGACGAAAAAAGGCGCAACCCATTCGGGCACAGTCTATTTTGTCGTTCCGCGGCGTTCCGAACAAAGGGCAATACCTTCCAGGTATTGCACCTTTGTTTGCGCCTTGCGGAGACGGCAAAATAGACTGTGTCATTGCTCATTTAATTTCCTTCCAAGCCCTAGTTCGGCATACAACTGCGCAAACTCTTCATCGCTGATCTTGCTTTTATGGTGCCACTCGGGATTGTTCTCCATGGCCGGCATGCCGCAGCCTTTTACCGTGTGCGCAATCACCGCGCTGGGCTTGCCCGGCTCAACAGGCAAAGCGCGGAACACCTTTTCCAGCGCCGCGACGTCATGGCCGGGGACTTCCCGCACCGCAAAGCCGAAGCTGCGCCATTTATCCATGAAGGGCTCCAGGTCCTGGATTTCAAAGGTGCTGCCATAGGACTGCATCTTGTTGTAATCCACAATTACGGTCAGCGCGTCGAGCTTGTGTTTGCCCGCGGAAAGCGCTGCTTCCCAGATGCTGCCTTCGTTGCATTCCCCATCCCCGACCAGCACAAATACGCGCCAGGCTTTCCGGTCCATGCGGGCCGCCAGGGCCATGCCCACCCCGATCGAGAATCCGTGTCCCAAGGCCCCCGTGCTGGCTTCCACGCCGGGCACTTTGCCATACTCGGGATGCCCGCCCAGGATGCCTTCAAACTGGCAGAAGCGCGAGAGTTCCGCGCGCGGGAAAAAACCTTTTTCCGCCAGAAGGAGATATAAGGCCAGGCAGCCGTGCCCCTTGCTGAGAATGAAGCGGTCGCGCTCGGGCCACTGGGGATTGCGCGGGTCCACCCGCAAAATGCCCTCGTATAACACCCGCACAATTTCCAAAATCGAAAAAGTGGACCCGATATGGCCGCGGCGCGCGCGCTCCAGGACCTGCAGAATAGCGCGACGTTGCTCTTTTGAGCGCTGATCCAACATGCTTTGGTTCCTTTAACCAAAATAAACCGTGACATTCTATCTTGCCGCTCAGTCAAGGCAATCGAAAAAAACCGGCGCGGCCAGGTAAGAGGCCACCGCCACGGCCTGGCGCTGCGATTTTCTCAATTGCTCCTTGCGCCGGCCAGAGTCATCCGGGCGCTTGAGCGCAAAGCGGCGGCGTTCCCGGGATACCGGCAGGAACTCGTTCAGCATAATCAGGCTCCATTTAAGCCCGAAGAGCGGATAGAGCAGCTTGAGCCGCGCGGCCAGACCAGCGGGATTGCCCAGAGCGCCCGCGATCGTTTTCACAAAGCGCGGCTGCATTGCGGCCGGAATGGGCACTTCCGGCTGCAAGCAGGCGTTGCAAATCATCTGGGCGGGGTCATCCCAGCCGGCATATTCGAAATCAAGAAAGGTCAGCCGCCCGGAACTGCCGCGTAAGGCATTATGAAACCCGTGGTCGGCCGGATTCAACGTGCGCTGAGCCGGCGGCAGAGGTCGCTCCAGATCAAGAGCGCAGTTCCGCGCGCCGCGTTCGATAAATTGCCTGACCGCTTTCATCCGGGCGGCTACTTCACCCGCAACAAATTGCCTGGCTTCCGGGGACACCCGCCCTGTCTTCAACGCCCGCGCCACGCACCGGAAGCGGCCTTCCACGTTGGCCAGGAACCCGGCCATGGAAAAACTGGAGTCCGAGCCGCGCGGCAAAGCCGCCGCGTCGGGCCGCCGCCGTAAGCGCCACATCTCCTTCAACAGAAAAATTAGCTCACTGACATCCGACCAGGCAATTTCCTCCGGGCGCGGCCGCCGGCCTTCCACAAACTGGTAGAGGCCGATGTGGCGTTGCCGGTCGGCAAAGAGCGGCTCGGGGATACAGCGCAGACCGTTTTGCCAGAGAAACGCAAGCATGCCGAATTCGGCGCTCAACCGATCGCGCCGGTCGCCCGGATGCCGGAAATAGACCTTGGCCAGCACGGCCTGGCGGCCCAGCCGCACCTTGAACACGCGGTTATTGGCGCCGCCGGCCAGCGGCTCAATGCGCTCCGGCTCGGTGGCGAACGCCGCGGAAACCGTCTTGCGCACAGCCTGAATCAGCGGCAGCCTCATAAGAGAGTCTCCACGTAACTCTGGATTCCACCCCAGGAGCGAAAGGCGCTGATACCGTTCGGCGGGGTCTGGACCTCGCCGGCCGGATCAAACAAAATCTTGATGACTCCGGAAGGAAAGGCCGGATCCGATAATACTTCCAGCAAGTCCTCGATGAAACATGTACACTGCCGCTCGCCGATCCGCTCAAGCTTATGCTCGCGGGAATCTTCGAAGCACACCGCGGCGCTTTCCAAGCCGAAACCGCCAGGCGAAAAAAAACCGTGCGTCTCCATCCAGGAGAGCGCAGCTTCCCTTAAATTAACCCGGGGACCCAAAGCCGGGTATTTCAGCTTGTGGCTGATGATGAAAACCGCGAGCCCTCGCCGGCGGCAAAAGCTTAAGAATGTATCCGCGCCGGGGAACCAGACCGCTTCGGCCATGCGAGCGCCATAGACCTCGCCTTGCAGTTGAGTCCAGACGGTGTTGCCTTCCGGCTGGCGCCAGAGCCATTCGCGCACCGCGGCCTTGGTCGGCGTCAATTCGGCTGGAATCAAGCGGCGTTCACGGGCACAGCGGTAGAACAGCGCGTCATAGCTGACTAAGGTGTTATCGAAATCAACGCCGATATGCAATTAATCCGTCCTTCCCTTCCAGCCACTCTTCCGACGCCGCCGAGCGCAATCAGGCTCAGCGCGCTCCAAGCTGTTGCATCCGCTTGATGTTGTAATAGAGCGGGTTGGTCAAGGGCTCGGCGAGCCGGCCTTGGCGGTAAGCTTCGGCAATAATGTGGACGGCCTCTTCAACGGAATGGCGCGGCGCGAAGCCCAACTGCTCGCGGATCCGATCGGAATTGATGCGATAAGAGCGGGTGTCGTTGCTCGGCACGCAGTCCAATTCAATTTTTTCATCAGCGAGCGTCTGTTTGACCATCTGGGCAATAGCCGCAACCGAATAATTCTGATAGCCCACATTGAAGGGAATGCCCTGAACCTTCTCCGGCGGCGCCGTAAGCAGCAGTTCGTAAGCCCGGACCATATCCAGTATGTTCAAATTCGGCCGGAACTGAGCGCCGCCTAAAATCCGGATGCGGCCACTCACCAAAGCCTGGATGGTCAAAATGTTCACGGTCAGGTCGAAGCGCATGCGGGGAGCATAGCCGCAAAGCGTGGCCGGCCGCACGATGATTTTGGTCATGCCGCCGTCAGCGGCGGCCATCAGCATTTCCTCGCACTGGAGCTTAAAGAGCGAATAATCGGTCAGCGGCGTTTTTGGGGCGTCTTCGCGCACTTCCGGTTCGGGCCGGATGCCGTAGACGCTGGATGAACTGGCATAGATGAAGCGGCGTACGCCGGCGGCTTGCGCGGCCTGGACCAGGCCGGGAAAGGCGTCAAGGTTAATGGATTTACCCAACTGGGGATTCAACTCGAAGCTGGGATCATTGGAAATACAGGCCAGATGAATTACCGCTTCCACACCGGCACAAGCCTGACGCACGACCCCCTGGTCGCGGATATCGGCCTTAACCAGTTGCAGCGCCGGGTGATCATTGGCCTCAGCGAACACCCGTTCGCCGTACCAAAAGAGGTCAAAGACCCTGACGGTCCAGCCTTGTTGCAGCAGTCGCGGCACGAGCGCGCTGCCGACGTAGCCGGCACCGCCCGTGACCAGAATCGTTTGTTTAGCATTCATAAGCACATGAAATTAGGCTGTGTTGAGCTAAGCGCGATCAGGCGGTAATTTTTACTGTAGCCGTCAGACCCCGTAAGGCGCGGGCCAAGCATTAAGCCGACGCTCAGAATAACACGCTCCTGCCATGCGCGGCGGACACGGAGGTCCGCCCTCCACTCGTGGCGCGTGGCGAGCCATAAGATGCATCCTCGGGGAGGGCGCGGCTCCGTCCGCGCCGTCCGTGCTCTTACGCGGCTACAGGACATAAGAACCGCCGGAGGGATAAAGCACACGGCCACCGCATAAACTTTTCACGCCCTCAACGCCCCAGCTCAACTAGATTCATCCAGTGATGCAGAATGGCCGCGTGCGCCGATTCGGCCAGCCCGTAAGTGGCCGCCGGCACATAAACGTTCAAGGCGCCGCTCCGGCGCAACGGGTTGGTTGCCTTCATCGCCGAGATGGTCACGACGTTCAGGCGGCAGCGCCGCGCCACGCGCACGGCCGCCAGAATATTAGGCGAGGCGCCCGAACTACTGATGGCCACCAGCATGTCGCCCGCGCGCGCGCGCCGCAAAAGCGGTTCCGCAAATACATGCTGGTACCCCAGGTCATTGGAAATGGCCGTAATCAGCGAAAGGTCGGAAAACACTTCCGTATGCAGCCGGGCGTTCTTGGCCAGGTCCGCCGCCATATGGCTGGCCATCGAGGCGCTGGCGCCGTTGCCGATCAGGAAAACCGTTTTGCGCTCGCGGCGCACACGGAAGGTAAGGCGCTGCCACTGCCGGAATCCGGCTTCCGCGCCAATTTCCCGGCCGGCGGCGCCGCGGAAAGAAAGCGCGCGCAAGAGCGCCGTCAAGGCGCACATATATTCTTGCCAGTGGTTACTCTTCATGGAATGTTTCCGGTCTTTTTCAGTCCGTCATTTCAGCAGGGCTACTATGGTCTTCTTGACCTTAAGCTTGTCAACGGCCTTGGCATTGCCAACGATTTCCACGGCCTCGGCGCCGATCACATTGCCGAGAAATCCCAGCACTTCGCCCGGCGCCCCTTGCGCGGCCGCCAGAGCCGTCGCTGACAGAAAGGCATCGCCCGCACCCACGCGGTCCACCACTTTGCGCGCGAAAGCCGGCACCACCACATAGCCGTCGCCATCGCCGCTGACCAGGCAGCCGCGCTGGCCGCGGGTTACAATCATGTAGCGGGCCTTAAGCCGGCGGCGGGTTTGCTCCAGGAGCGGGCGCAATTCGCCGAGGGCATCGCGGGCTTCCAGGCGCATTTCGTGCTCGGCAATGCAGGCGTAATCCGCCCGCGGATAGCGGCTGATGGTATGGAATCCGCGGTTGCCGGCATTGGCCTGGGTGTTAATGGCCAGGAACGGCGCGGAAGCACACAGGGTTTCGATGATCTCCCGGGTAATGGCGCCATGGCCGAAATCGGCCGCCAGCACGATATCAGCCGTGGCGGCGCGCGCGCGCACTTCCGCGCAGATGGCTGCGCTGATGGCGGCCGGCAAAGCGCGCTCGTCCAGGTCGTAGACCTCGATCAACTTATTGAAGGTATAGCCGTCCAGGATGCGGCGTTTGACCACGGTAGGAATGCCCGGCACCGTGAAGAATTGCGCCTTAATTTTTTCGTTCAAGCCCGCGCGCGCAAAGCCCTCATACTGGTTGCGGGTTCCCAGAACCGAAATCAATTCGACTTGTCCGGCGAAATTAGCCAGGTGGTTGGCCACCGCCAGAATCCCGCCGGCAAACCGGTCTTCCGACTGGTACTTGACCGCCAGCACCGGATCCTTGGAAGATTTGCCGATAGCCTCGCAATACACATATTCGTCAATAATCACATCGCCGATCACCAGCACCTTGAGGCGCTCCATCCGGTCAATGACGGCGAGCACTTCCTCCAAGGGATGGCGCTTGCGGAAGAGTTCCAGGTAAGCCGTGACTTCCTGCGGATAAATGGATATGAAGCGGTTGATCAGGTTGGTGGAACTGAAGACGATATCTTCGGTAAAAGCCAGTTGGATGCCCAGTTCGCGCACGACCTTTTCTTCCTGAGCAATTTTGCCGGTCATATCC
Organism: Lentisphaerota bacterium; assembly: GCA_016188985.1. Lineage (GTDB taxonomy): Bacteria > Verrucomicrobiota > Kiritimatiellia > JAAZAB01 > JAAZAB01 > VSJD01. The sequence goes on from JACPGM010000171.1 coordinate 24,702, forward strand.
GCCGACGATACCTTAAATTCCGAACCCTTTACGTAGACGTCCGGCCGCAGCAGGCGCAATGTCTCTTCCGCCGTGGGCCATTCGTTAATTGCCACGTAATCTACACAGGCCAGCGAAGCCAGGGCCTCGGCCCGCAGGGTTTCGGGAAAGGCCGGCCGATGCGGGCCCTTATCCACAAACTTGTCGGGCGTAAGCGTGACTACCAGCAGGTCGCCCAAGGCGCGCGCCTGGCCGAAATAGCGGATATGGCCGATGTGCAGCAGGTCGAAGACCCCATGGCAATGCACCACGCGCTTGCCGTTCCGTCGGGCTTCCGCCACTACTTGCGCCAGGCGTTTTAACTCCACGATCTTTGTGTCGCTCATGGTTGTTTTCCGGGAAAATCCAGCAGCCACCGCTTGGACCGCGCTAATAATGACGCTAAGCGCGCGTCTCCAAAAAGCCTTCCAGCTTTTGCAAGCGCGTGGGATGGCGCAATTTCCGCAGGGCCTTGGCCTCAATCTGGCGGATGCGTTCGCGCGTAACCGCAAACATGCTGCCGACTTCTTCCAGGGTGCGCGGACAGCCGTCGGCAACCCCGAAGCGCAGTTTCAGCACCTTTTGCTCCCGCTCCGAGAGCGTGCCCACAACTTCCTGCAGGCGTTCGCGCAGCAGGCTGTAGCCGGTCATCTCCGAGGGATTTTCCGCGGACTTATCCTCAATAAAATCGCCGAAAACCGCGTCGTCGCTGTCGCCCACGGCAGCCTGCAGGGAAATCGGCTGTTGCGACATCTTGAATACTTCGCGGACGCGGTCCACCGGCAGATCAACTTCATCGGCCACTTCTTCCGGGGTCGGCTCACGGCCGAAATCCTGCAGGAGCTGTTTCTGGACCCGGACCAGCTTGTTGATCGTTTCGATCATGTGGACCGGGATACGAATGGTGCGGGCCTGATCGGCGATAGCCCGGGTGGCTGCCTGGCGAATCCACCAGGTGGCGTAAGTGCTGAATTTATAGCCCCGCTTATATTCAAATTTTTCCACGGCACGCATCAGGCCGGTGTTGCCTTCCTGAATGAGGTCCAGAAACATAAGCCCGCGGTTCATGTATTTTTTGACGATGCTGATTACCAACCGCAGGTTGGCTTCGGCCATTTCGGTGCGGGCTTTGTGCCCCTTCTTCAGCCAGTCCTTCAGCTCGCGGTACTTGGTCTCGAACTCGCCGAGCGGCATCAGGAACAGGTTTTCCTGTTCCTTCAGTTTGCGGCGCTCCGCGCGCAGGCGCGCCGTTTTCTGGGCCGCCTTCGGGCCTTTGGCCGTTTCCAGTTTGCGGATCGTCCGGGCGCATTCCTGATGCTTCTGAAAGTAATTATCGGCCACGCCGGCAAAATCTTCGATGGCCTTCTGCTTGAAATAAAACCCGTCCAACTGGCGGGCATAAACCGCCCACACCTGCTCGAACGCCTTCTGAACGCGCTCCATTTTCTTGGGGTTGCGCCGAACCTTGTCAAACCGCGCAAACAACTGCTCCAAGCGTTTATGCGTCAGGCGAATCTTCTTCTTCAGGGCCGGCAGTATCCGGAAATACTTGTCGCGCCCTTCCACGTGTTTGTCAATGATGATGCGGTCAAAACGCTCCTTGCCTTGCTCCAGCCGCTCCGCCAAACCAAAATAGGCCTCCAGCGAAAATCCGAACCGCTTGAAGAGCGACCGGGAATTGATTTCAGCTTCCTCAATCCGCTTGCATATTTCCACTTCCTGCGCGCGGGTCAGCAGCGGCACCTGGCCCATCTGATGCAAGTAGGTGCGGATCGGATCGTCCATGACGTCCATGGCCTTGGCCTGCTCGGCGCGCTCATCCTTTTCGGCCTGCTTCTTGAACTGCTCCACGCCGGCGGCGTCAATCACCTCGATATCCATCCCGCGCAAAAGCAGGATGAAGCCGTCAATTTCCTCCGGGTCAATCAGGTTGGTCGGCAGCGCCGCGTTAATATCGGCATAGGTCAGGTAGCCCTGGTCCCGGGCCAGCTTCATCAGATCCTTCATCTTTTCGCGCAATTCCTCGCTGCTCAGTTTGACCCGGATATTGGGGTTGAGGGTCTCAGCGCTCGCGCCGGCCGCGGTACCTTGAGCGGCCGTGCCCGCCGCCGGCGCCGGCGGGGCGGCGCTTTTGAGGGCCGCGGCCTTTTTAGACGGAGGAACGCTTTTAGCCTTCGGCGCCGCCGGCGGTCGCTGGCGGTCCCGGGCGCGCGTAACGGGCTTTTTCGGCTTAGATTTGGGTTTTACCTTCATTGTTTTTTCGCCGCTCTAATAAGGATTAAAGCAAGAATCGGGCCAACCGCCGGGAGTAAACCAAACCGGCATTTGAACATACAGCAAGATTCAAGCCAACGGTCGGGGTCGAACCGACGACCTGCGCATTACGAATGCGCTGCTCTGCCGGCTGAGCTACGTTGGCAGAGGAGCATAATATAAGGCCGAAATAGTTATTTATACCCTCACATCGGTGATTGTCAAGAAGGGAAACCGGAATCGAGGCTTAAAATTTCTGGACAGGCTTGGCCGTTCGTGCCAGACTCATTTTTGCGCTTGCCAGGCAGATACCACGACCAAGCTGACCCAGGATGAAAAAACGGTTTCAGGTAGCCATTGATCGAGAACTATGCAAGGGCTGCGAGCTCTGCATCGGGGTCTGCTCCATCCAACTACTGACGATGACGGCCAAACTGAACCGCAAGGGCTATCATGTTGCCGAAAGCGCCAATACCAAGGAATGCACGGGTTGCCTGAAATGCGCCCGGATGTGCCCTGAGGCCACCATCGAAATATTGAGCGAACCATGAAAGGAGCTGTAACGGTCGAAAGCAAGCGCGTGCTGATGACCGGCAACGAAGCCGCGGCCGAGGCGGCCATTCGCGCCGGCTGCCAGTGCTATTTCGGCTATCCGATCACGCCGCAGAACGAGTTGATCGCCTACATGGCCAAGCATATGCCGGCCCACGGCCGCGTATTTATCCAGGCCGAAAGCGAGCTGGCCGCCATCAGCATGGTATTCGGCGCCTCACTGGCCGGGGCCCGGGCCATGACCAGCTCGTCCTCGCCCGGCATCAGTTTGAAGCAAGAGGGCATTTCCTACCTGGCGGGCTGTCAATTGCCGGCAGTGATCATTAATGTCCAGCGGGGCGGCCCGGGCCTGGGCAACATTGATCCGGCCCAGGGCGATTACTTCCAGGCCACCAAGGGCGGCGGCCATGGCGATTATCATATAATCGTGTTGGCGCCCGCTTCGGTCCAGGAAATGCACGACATGACCTTTCAGGCGTTTGATCTGGCCGACCAGTACCGCATTCCGGTCATGATCCTGGCCGATGGGCGCGTAGGCCAGATGATGGAACCAATCCGGTTGCAGGAAGGTCCCGCGCCGATACCGCCGGCCAAACCCTGGGCGCTGACCGGCGCCAAGGGCCGCGCTCCCCAATGCATCCGCTCGCTTTTTCTGGAAGAAGGCGCTCTGGAAAAACACAATTTGGCCTTGCAAGAATGCTACCGCCGGATTGCCGCCGCCGACACCAAGCTGGAGGAAACACATACGGCCGACTGCGAATGGCTGATCGCCGCCTGGGGCACCTGCGGACGCATCGGCAAGGGCGCAGTTCAGAAGGCGCGCGCGCAGGGTATTAAGGCCGGTCTGATACGGCCACTGACCCTCTGGCCATTTCCCTACGAACGCCTGGCGCGCCTGGGAGCCCAAGTCAAGGCGCTGCTGGTAGTGGAAATGAACTGCGGCCAGATGCTGGAAGATGTGCGCCTGGCGGTAAATGGCGCCACACCGGTCCATTTCAGCGGTTATCCCGGCGGCCGGGTGCCGACCGTCAGCGATGTTTTCAACGCTTTAACGGCTTTGGTGCGCCAATGAAAACAACCAAGAGCGGTTATCGTCGTCCGGCTTCCTTGACCAAGGCGCCGATGCATTACTGCGCCGGCTGCGGACACAGCACCGCCCATAAACTGCTGGCCGAAGTGCTGGATGAGCTGGAAATCAGCGAGCGCACTATCGGAGTAGCGCCGGTGGGCTGCGCCGTGCTGGCTTATTTTTACTTGAAATGCGATATTGCCGAGGCCGCCCATGGCCGGACGCCGGCGGTGGCCACCGGCATCAAGCGCGCCCTACCCGACCGCATCGTATTCAGCTATCAGGGCGATGGCGACCTGGCCGCCATTGGCCTGGCGGAAACCATCCATGCCGCTAATCGGGGCGAACAAATCACCGTTGTGTTTATCAATAACACCGTCTACGGAATGACCGGCGGGCAAATGGCGCCTACGACGTTAGTGGGCCAGGTCACGGCCACCTCGCCCTCCGGACGCGAATCGGCCACGATGGGCGGCCCGCTGCGCATGTGCGAATTGCTGAATACGCTCGATCAACCTTACTACATCGAGCGAGTGGCGCTGGACAGTCACGCCGGCGTGCTCGCCACCAAAAAGGCGTTGCGGACGGCGTTTCAGGCCCAAGTGGAAGGCCGCGGCTATAGCTTCGTGGAAATTCTGTCGGCCTGCCCGACCTATTTCCATCGCTCGCCGCTGGAATCGCTGAAGTTTGTTGGCGGGGAAATGGCCAAGCAGTTTCCCGTGCGGATTTTCAGGAAAGAGGGCGTGGCGCTCCATGCATGAACGGATACTTATTGCCGGATCGGGTGGGCAAGGCATCGTCTCACTGGGCAAACTACTGGCGGGTCTGGCCGCGGAAACTATTCCCCATGTCACCTTCTTCCCGGCCTACGGCGCCGAAGTCCGCGGCGGCACTTCCAATTGCCAGGTCATTCTTTCGGCCAATGAGATCGCGGCGCCGATTGCGGAAATATTTGATTCCATCCTGGTCATGAACCAGCAAAGCGCCGAGCGCTTTCTGAAGGCCCTCGACCAAGACGGCTTGGCCATCATCAATCAGTCGCTGTGCAATGTCCCCGCGCCGGAGCGCCACCTGCTGATACCCGCCACGGAAATCGCCGATCGCCTGGGAAGCATTAAAGCGGCCAATCTGGTAATGCTGGGCGCGTGGTTGGCTCATAAACCGCTGATTGCCCCCACCGCCGTCGAAAACGCCATAGCGTCTCATTTCCACGGCGCCGCGCCGGCCTTGGCCACTATCAATATCAAGGCCTTCCGCGCCGGTTTGGCGCGCGGCGGTTGATCAGGGCGCTTTTTCAGCAATTTCCTTGCGCAGTTTCTCAATGAGCGGCGAGGTCGGGTCAACGTTCTTAATAAACACCACCATGCGCGTCGCTTGCTTGGTGTTTCGGTTGTTCAGGTAGACCTGCGCGGCTTTATAGGCATAGTCGCAGGCTTCGTCCCGGTCGTCCTTCTTGCTGTAGCCCAGCGCAATATTGTAATAGGCGCCCGCCGCGTTGGCATCCAGGCTGACCGTGCGCTTGAACTCCGCGATGGCGCCGTCAATATCACCCGCATCCCATTTCTGAATTCCGGCCTGGTAATGTTGCTGCGCTTCCGACCCGGCGGAGCTACCGGCCTTGGCAACCTTTGTCTTGCCCGCCTCCTGGGCAACGGCCGTTGAGCCCGCTTCATCCCCAGTTTTCTTCTCTACGGCCATGGCGCTTTCCGGTTTGATGGTCTTTGACTTGGCCGCTAATTGCATCTGGCGATCCAGTTCCTCGGCCAAGGCCGCGCTCTTCTCGGCCGCGGTTTGCAACTGCTTGCTCAATTCGCGGTTTTGCTCGGCAAGGTCTTTTTCTTTAGCGGCTGTCTCGGCCAGTAGTTTTTCCGTCTGTTTACGCAGTTCCTTTTCCCGTTTAAGACCGGACTGCGCCTGCGCCATTACTTTCTGTTGCTCAAGCCTGATGGCGTATTGCTGCTCCACTTCGGTCAGTCGGCTCTTCAGCTCGGAGTGCTCTTGTTCCAGCACGGCCTGAGCCTCGGCCTCTTGCCGGGCTTTGGCTTCGGCGGCCTTGCGCTCTTTCTGCTCCTTGCTCAATTCCGCCTGGAGATTTTTCAGCTCCCGGTCCTGGGCGGTCTGCTTGTCCAGGCGCTCCTCGATTTCCACAATCTTGCGCCTTAAATCCGCGGTTGCCTGCTGGTCCGCCGTCTGCGCGGCGACAGCGCTGGCCAGTTGCGCCTCGGCTTCCGTGCGGGCTTTCTTTTCTTTGGCCACCTTGACCTTCAATTGTTCCAGCGCCTTCCGTTGATCAGCCGCCCCCGAAATCTGCTTGTCCAGTTCCGCAACGAGCTTTTGCAGATCTACTTTCTCTTTGGCGGCGGCTGTGGCTGCCGTCTTTCCTTTTTCCAATTGCTCCAGGGACAGCGCATGGGCGGCCTGCTCCTGCAACAATTCAGAACGCGCCTGCTCAATTGCGCCGGCGCGCTCCTGCAATAGGTTGAGGTTGGTCTGCACGCTCGCCAGCCGCGTATTGAATACCCCGATGGCCTGATTCATTTCCCCATGCTCGGTCTTAACGTCCTCGGCTTCGCGCTCCACCGCCGAGCGCGCCTTGCGCAGCTTCGCCAATTCCTCGCGTAATTGCTCCAACTCTTGAGCCTGCTTCTTCGCCACCTTGGAACGCTCCTCGTCATCCACCAGCTTCTGTTTGAGCACGGCCATGGCTTCCGCCGCCTTGGCCTGCGCGGCCTTCGCCTCGGCCAGCCGCGCCTCGGCCTCCGTATGACTTTGCTTTTCGCGCGCCAATTCCGCCTGCAATTCCCCGGCGCTTTCCGCCGCCTTCATGTCCACCGCCA
>JACPGM010000026.1 GCA_016188985.1 Lentisphaerota bacterium
GCCGCCGATTTCGACGGCGACGGCAAGGCTGACTTGGGCGTCTACGATAAATCTACCCCAGGCTGGTATATCCTACTCTCCGGCCGCGCCTACGACCTGGTGACCGTGAGCTCGATTTTCGGCAAAGGAACGACCTTTCCAGTCGCCGCCGATTTCGACGGCGACGGCAAGGCCGATCTGGGGCTTTCCGATGAAACCGCTCCGGAGTTGTTACGGATCCTGCTCTCCGGCAGCGGCTATGACCTTGCGACAATATCCTTCTCGTTATTTACCGATGGCGACAGTTTCCCCGTGGCCGCCGATTTCGACGGCGACGGCAAGGCCGACCCGGCCATGTTCGAAAACGCCAATAATACTTTACAGATAAAACTATCTTCGCGCGACTATGCCACTGTGGTGCTCACATTTCTCGAGGGAGATCCTGATCGGCCGGTTGTTGGAGATTTTGACGGCGATGGCCTGGCCGATCCCGCTGGATATGAGAGCTCCACCGGTAAATGGATAATCATGCTCTCCGGCAGTGGTTATGCCATTACCACCGCCAGGATTGTTTCAGATGGCGAAAGCTACCCTATTGCCGCCGATTTCGATGGCGACGGCAAGGCTGATCCCGCGACATACGAGCGCACCACCGGCAATTGGATTCTTAAATTATCCACCACCGGTGATGACGCGCAAGTTACGGTAGCCTCAGGATATATGCCGTAAAAATCAGCGCATGGCGCAAAGGTCTCGATCATAGCTATACATAGCGACATAAATCCAGTGCGCCCGGTGGGGGCACCGGGCCTACAATGTCGGCTATTTTCTGTAGGCCGCGTGCCCTCACGCGGCGTTGACTTATGTCGGTATGTATAAGCTGCGCCAGATTAGATACGTAACCAGAATTCCCGGAGAACCCAATGTGTGGCATCGTCGGCTATATCGGCCAACGGAATGCAACGGGCGTAATCATCTCCGGTCTTAAGCGGTTGGAATATCGGGGCTATGATTCCGCCGGGTTAGCTCTGTATTCATCCCGCCGCCAGGCCCTCGTGCGCGTGCGCGCAGTCGGCAAAATCGCCGGGCTGGTCAGCCGAATCGAAACCGATCTTCCTGACCATGCCGACCCGGACTATACCTTGGGCGTCGGGCACACCCGCTGGGCCACGCACGGCGCGCCGACGGAAGCCAACGCTCATCCGCATCTCAGCCGCAATGGCGAGTTCGCCGTGGTCCATAACGGGATCATCGAAAATTACGCGGCGCTGAAAGAGCGGCTGATCCGGAAAGGCTATATCTTTACCAGCGAAACGGACACGGAAGTCCTGGCCCACCTCGTTGAGGAATGTTATGAGGGCGACCTGCATTGCGCCGTGGCCGCCGCCTTGGAGCAAGTCGAAGGCACTTATGGGATCGCCGTCGTCGGCAGCAGGCATCAGGGCTTGATTATCGCGGCGCGCAAGGGTAGTCCCATCGCCATCGGGGCCGGCCAAAGCGAAGCCATCGTGGCCTCGGATATCAGCGCCATCATCGGCTACACCAAGCAAGTCGTGTTTCTGAACGACGAGGATATCGCCACCATCACGGCGGAAACTCTCGATATTGCTTCGCTGAAAAATGTGCCGGTCAGCCGGGCATTGACCCACATTGACTCGAATCTCGACCAGATCGAAAAAGGCGGTTTTGAGCATTTCATGCTCAAGGAGATTCACGAACAGCCCCAGGCCCTGGCCAATGCCATCCGCGGGCGGCTACTTGAAAAGGACGGCACTACCCGTTTGGGCGGCATGCAAATGACGAGCGCGGAGATTGCGCGGATCAGCCACATCAGCATCGCGGCCTGCGGAACCTCCTATTACGCCGGCATGGTGGGAAAGTATTTGTTTGAGGACTTGGCCGGGCTGCCGACTGATATCGAACAGGCCGCCGAATTCCGCTACCGCAATCCGATCATCGAACCCGATACGCTCATGCTGGCCATCAGTCAGTCGGGTGAAACCGCCGATACCATCGCGGCGGTGCGCGAAGCCCTGCGCAAGGGCGCAACGGTGCTGGGCATCTGCAACGTGGTCGGCTCGACGATTGCGCGGGACACCGGACGCGGCGTGTACCTGCACGCCGGGCCGGAGATCGGCGTGGCCTCCACTAAAGCGTTCACCGCCCAGGTGGCAGTGTTGGCCATGCTGGCCATCATTTTTGGCCGGGCGCGGCGGCTCTCCGGCAGTAAAGGACGTGAGCTGGTGCGCGAGCTTACCCGCGCGCCAGCTATCGTCGCGGCCATGCTGGAAGAGGAAGGGGCCATCAAGGTTATTGCCGAAAAATACGCCCGCAGCGAGCACATGTTTTACCTCGGCCGGGGCTATATGTATCCCGCGGCGCTGGAAGGCGCCTTGAAGTTAAAGGAGATTTCCTATATCCACGCCGAAGGCTACCACGCGGCTGAACTGAAACACGGCCCGATCGCGCTGCTTGACGAGCACGTGCCCGTGGTGGTAGCCGTGCCCGACCTCCCCGGCAAGAGCAAAACCATTAGCAATATGCAGGAATGCCGCGCCCGCGGATCGAGCGTGATTGCCATTGCCACTTCAGGCGACGATGAAGCAATCTCTTCCTGCAATGACGTCATCCGCGTGCCACGCTGTCTGGAGTTTCTGGCGCCGATCCCGGTGGTGATCGCTGAGCAGTTGCTGGCCTATCATATAGCCCGCTTCCGCGGCTGCCCCATTGACCAGCCCCGCAATCTGGCTAAATCAGTGACGGTCGAGTGACATGAGGAATTGGTAAGGCCTCTTGAGGGGGTAAGAGGTAGGGCGCTTTCGTCCAGCCTTCGTAGCCAGTAGGCTTACTACGGCGGAGTAGGCCCGAAAGCGCCGCGGACGGCTCGGCGAGCCGTCCCTACCCCACGCGACCACCTCATAACTGACGCATTACAGGAATTGCGGATTGCGGAATGCGGAATGAAGAAATCCATTCTACATTCTGCATTCCTCATTCTGCCTTGCCGCATCCGCCAGGACCAGGGCGCCCATGGCTTCGACGATCGCCACGGCCCGCGGCAGAACGCAGGGATCGTGCCGTCCCGGGATACGCAGCTTGACCGGGCGCCCTTCGTAATCGGCGGTCTCCTGTTCCTTGGCAATACTGGAGGCGGGTTTGAACGCCACCCGGAAAATTAATGGTTCGCCATTACTGATGCCGCCTTGGATACCGCCGCTGCGGTTGGTACGGGTTCCTAAGCGGCCACCTTTAAGCACAAAAAGGTCATTCTGTTCCGACCCGCGCTGGCGCGCGCCAGCGAATCCGCTGCCTACCTCAAAGCCCTTGGCGGCGGGAATTGTCAGCATGGCATGGGCCAACAGGGCGTTGAGCTTGCCAAACACCGGCTCGCCCCAGCCCGGGGGCACATTACGGCAAACGCAGGTAATGATGCCGCCGACGGAATCGCCCTCCTTTTTAACGGCTTCGATCAAGCCGGCAAACGCGCGGGCGGAATCTTCATGCGGGCAGCGCACTTGGGTGGCATCCACCTCCTTGCGCGTCAGGGTTTTTGCAGTAAGGTCCGGCGTTTCCAAACCGCCCACCGCGCTGACCCAGGCCACAATCTGAACATTGTGTTTCACTGCCAGAAATTTTTCAGCCACGGCGCCGGCGGCCACGCGGGCGACGGTTTCCCGCGCGCTGGCCCGGCCAGCGCCGCTGGCGGCCGTATGGCCGTATTTCAGGCAATACGTGAAATCCGCGTGCGAAGGACGGGGCACTTTCTGGATAGCCTCGTAATCCTCGCTCCGGCAATCGGTATTGTCTATCACCAGGGCAATCGGCGAGCCCATGGTCAAACCCGCGCTCACGCCTGAGAGGATACGGACCTGGTCGCGCTCGGCGCGGGAAGTGGTCAGCGTACTCTGTCCTGGGCGGCGCCGGTCCAACTGCGGCTGGATATCGGCCACGCTCAAGGACACTCCGGCGGGACAACCATCCACGATGGCGCCGATGGCCGGCCCGTGTGACTCGCCAAAGGTAGTTACCCGGAAGTTTGTGCCGATGGTATTGGACATGGCGAAGTGGCTCCTCTGACGCCAAACACTATTGAAATTCCACCGCGAACACAAACACAAAAGGTTTCTATGGCTATTCGCGGTTGCGCATGCTAAATTTTGCCGGCGATTTGCCATTAATCCACAACACCGTGCCGGACCTTATGAACGTTTTGAGTATGTCTCAGTCTTAAGGGGAAAAAGGTAGGGCGCGTTCGTCCAGCCTTCGTAGCCAGTAGGCTTACTACGGCGGAGTAGGCCCGAACGCGCCTGCCTGCGCCGAAGCGGCTTCGGCAGGCAGGCCGCGGACGGCTCGGCGAGCCGTCCCTACCCTCACGCTACCACCTCGTAACTGATAACCATTACCGTTCTGATATGAATCATTCCCCAAATCCATTGGGCGGCAACGCCTATCCTGCGCTGGCGGCTAACGCGGTTACGCCGGCGCAGCTCCTCTGCCTGGCCAAGGGATTTGCCCGGATATTCTGGGGCGTGTTTCTGATGATCGGCTTGTTTCTGAGCCAGGCGGTCCTGGAAGCCTTTCAGGGCATGCGCATCCCCGCCTATGTGGCCGGAGCTTGCTTGATCGGCTCGGGAGTATGGTTGCTGCACTCGACCGGCCCCCTCAGCCCGCGCTGGCAAAGGCACACGCGGACAGCGCTGGTCTTAGTGGCGCTAATCATCTATTTCGCGCCGTTCGTGGGCTGGTGGTATGACCGACCTCAGGAGAACTTTTTTCTGCTCAACGTGCTCAGCCTGCTGCTTACCGGAATGGGCATTCTCCTGCTGGTTAACCTGTTGACCGCCGAAACCTTCCGGCTGTTTCAGGAGCGTGGCAGCCAGATTGAATCCCAGGTCTTTGCCTTGGGCGTCGTGATTCTCATGATCGCGCCGTTTCTGATCGGGCTCATTTTTACGTTTCTGGCGTCCATGCGCTACCACTTCCTGTTTGCCGAGGAAATCTGGCTGACCGCCAGCCGGGTGCCGTCCTGGCTTTATCTGGCCACAACCTTGCCATGCGCCTTGACCTTGATAGCTTCCTGGAAAGCCAAGGCGTTTTGCTATCAGCGTCTGTGGGACAGCGGAAAATCCCAACTGTGAATCTTGTGCATCTTTGTGGCTATTTTTTCAGATTAAACCATGACTCAACTTTTCCGCCAAGCCTGGACCATTGCGAGCAATACGGTGCGGGACATTATCCGTCAGCCGGTGATTCTGCTGCTGACGGGTTCCTGCATAATTTTTACGGGACTCCTGCCGGCCACCGCCATCTTTGCCTTCGGAGAGGAAAAGCGGTTGGTGCGCGACGGCGCCCTGGCCTTTCATCTGGTTTTCGGTCTGCTGATTGCCGGCACGGCCGCCGCGGCCACAATTTACACTGAAGTCAAGCGCGGCGCCGCCGCCACGATTCTCAGCAAGCCGGTTGCCCGTAGTTTGTACTTCATGGCCACTTATGGCGGTATATTGATTGTCCTTGGGCTGTTCAGCGCAATCGCCTTATTGGCCAGCCTGTTAAGCGTGCGCATGGTCTTGCCGGGCATGCAAATAGATGTTCGGGTTGGGGCAATCTGCCTGGCAGCGGTCTTACTGGCTTTCGGCTACGCGGCGGCGGCCAACTTCATTTTCCGGCGCTCGTTCATTGCCCAAGCTTTCTTGGCGCTGTTGCCCTGTCTGGCAGTGGCGCTCCTGGCGGCTGTCGGCCTTTCCCAGCAGAGTTTCAGCCGGTTAGAGCATACTCATACGCACGAAACCGCTCTGGCTGCCGGTGGCCAACTGGTCTATTCTGGCAGTCTCATGGCCTGGCAGATTGTTCCGGCAAGCTTGCTGATTACGCTGGCGCTCGTGGTTCTGGCGGCGCTGGCAATCAGTTTTTCCACGCGCTGGCCGCCGGTTCTCAGCACGACCGCATGTCTGGCGGTGTTTTTTCTCGGCTTGATTGCGGACTATCTTTTCCGCTCGGCAGCGGCCACCGCCTGGTGGGCCAAATTATGCTACCTGCTCCTTCCCAACTGGCAGGACTTCTGGCTGGTAGATGCGCTCTCCGGCGGCGGAACCATTCCCTCGGGCTACGTGGGCCTGGCCGCCGGCTATGCCGCGCTCTACGCCGGCGCGGCGCTCACTTTAGGCCTGCTGTCTTTCCGCGAGGTGGAAATTTTATAAGCCCCAGGTTCAGGGCGCCATGCAACCTGGCCGCACCCACCTCGAAGCAAGCGGCTTATTTTGTTTCCGAGGACGATTCTACTTCCGACTTGATTTTGGAGCGCTCGGCCTGGTTTTCCGATTTCTGCTCCTGGAGGAAAGCTTTGTTCTCGGCGCGCTGCGTCTGGAAATGTTCGCGAATGGCATCCTTTTTCTGCGCCATATTCAGGCTCGCATCGTTGGCGATTGACTCGAAAAACGCCACGTTTTCCTGGTGCTGGGTCGTCCAGAATAGAGGTCAGCCCAGCGAAATTGTCGCCCGGTGCAGCGCCTTGTTATGTGTTTTTGTTTATTTTCGATGAGATTTATTGCCTTCAGCTTCTTGTTCAGCAGAACCGCTCCTTAATAAAGCTTCTCTTGGTAAAAGATGTTTAATTAAAATTTCTTTTTGTACACATGGCAGTATGGTTGCTGTTTTTTCTTGTCGTAGTAGTCCTGATGGTACTCCTCGGCTTTCCAAAAAGTGCTGGCGGGAAATACTGTTGATACGATTTCATATCCTTTGGTTTTGAGTATATCTATTAACTTATGAACAATCTTTTCCTCCTCATCATTTTCACAGAAAATGGCAGATAAATATTGTTCCCCAATATCTGGACCCTGACCATCGACTTGTGTCGGATCATGAATCTCAAAGAAATATTTGACAAGTTCCTCATAACTCACTTTGGTCGGATCATATGTTACTTCGACAACCTCCAAGTGGCCAGTATTTCCATAAGTAACATCCCGATAGGAGGGGTTTGCCATGGAACCTCCCATATAACCTGAGATCGCCGAAATAACACCGTCTTTATGCTCAAAGAGATGCTCTACACCCCAAAAACAGCCTCCGGCAAAGTAGGCTTTTGCTATATGAGGTTCTTTTTTATTTGGTACAAATAGCAAGGAGACGGAATTGACGCAATGTCTGATATTCTTTTCGGTTAGTCCTTCTCCTTCAAAAACGTGGCCCAAATGTGCCCCGCAATTTGCACACAATATCTCGGTTCTTTTTCCATCAACATCCTTTTGTCTTTTAATGGCCCCTTTGATTTCATTATCAAAGCTTGGCCAGCCGCAGGCAGATGCAAACTTGTCGCCTGAACTATAAAGTCGTGCATTGCATCGTTGGCAGTGGTAAGAACCATTTTCAAAAAAGTCATTATATTTGCCACTGAAAGGCGCCTCTGTGCCTTTATGGACAATGACTCTTTCTTCTTCCGCTGAAAGTTTGTTGTAGGACTTCTTTGCCATAGCCGGTTCCTTAGAGCATGATATTAGGTAAAGCATTAATCCTATTGCTAACGCAATAATTGTATAATTATGCATGAATTCTCATTTTCGTCGGCGGGCATGGGAGCGGACCTGTGGTAACCTGTCCTAAGCAATGTCGAAGGAGCGTAGTCAAACCAGCAAGCCCGTATCTTGTCCGTTCTTCCGATCTGAAATCCGCTAAGTCTTAATTCCAGGGTGACACTGACGCTTCTACCCTGCGGGGCTGACACTGATGCTTCTACCCTGACGCTTCCTCCAATGCGCGTAAACCTCGGCGAAGTTACGCGTCGTAGTGTTCGATGTGCTGGTTCGGTTATTTAACTCGCTTTTCGAACCAATCTGAATCAATCCGTCTTTCTTTTAAGGTGTTTACATCAGGCCAAGAATAGGAATCTAATATTTTATCTTCCCATTTAATGTCAACGTGAACAGCAATAATATTTACGATCTTAATCTGCATGTTAGCACGAGATCCGACATGTTCATAAACAATTGGTTGCTTTGTTAGTGTTGACGAGTTTTGTTCCTTTAATGACGCGGGACCGCCCCCGCTTTGTTTCCTTCGCACACCTTTATCGTCTTCGTATAATACCGTTATTCGTGCATAAGGAGGAATAATTCTAGGCAGTTGAGTGGTGACTGAATATGTCACACTGACAATATGCCGGGAGTCGAAAGAGTTTGGATACGGTACGGCAATCTTTTTCTTGACTGACAAAATTTTTGCCGTCACATCCGAAACAGCAGGCACTCGGGTTGCATCTATTTCTTGATTTGCGGAAACAGTATTTGTCTGTGCCATTGAAATAGAACAGAGAGCGAGAATGATATAAAATAAAAAATATTTCATGATTTCCCTTTTTGTATTAATTGAAAAATGATCCCCAACGAATAGCGTTTTATCAGATTTTATCAGTGTGCCGCGGGTATACAACGATGGCCGAGGCGGGACAAGCGCAAATCAAGCACCATAATAGGTGGCGGAACTCCACCAATAACCAGAGCGTTAACCGGGGGAAGGGGGCAACACGCTTCATTTGCCGTTAAATTCCAGAACCTCACGACAGACTTGAAGAAACTCGCTAAGCGTCAGATCGTTCTTGGCATCGTTGACTCGCCATGCGCAGATATTGAGCAATGGAGCTCCAGATCCGTTATCAACATGGTCAACCGTTGGAAGATCGCCGAATTCCTTCTTGTACTCCCTCCCTCTGGTCTTCGACTGGTCGTTGTCGTAAGTACTGATCAGGTCCCATCTGAGGAATTTGCCCGTGTAGGCGTCCAGCCCTTTGGATCTGACTACGGCGTCGTATATTGTGATTTTGTATGATGCTCTTGTGGCCGCTGTGTTGCCGCGTTTCCTGTCGCGCTTTAGATGAGCCCTGGTTTTTCTTTCAAGCCATTTCTCAAACTCCAGGGGATGGCATTGTCCACTCAAGCATTCAGGGAATGGGTATTTCTTCTCATATGTATTCATCAATTCCTCTGCATCCAATGTGGCATTGAGAAACCGCTCGAACGGATAGTTAGCCCACGTGGCACACAAGAGCCCGCCGGCACCCAGGCGAGGAAATCATGCAGGCTAGTGTGCTGTTTCTTAAATGGCTATACATTTCATGGCACGTAAAAATGCAATGTTTCCTCGAAAATCATTTGGTTTGTTTTTTTATAGGGATTTATGAGACAGCACACTAGTGGGCCCGTGCAATCAAGGGTATCAGGCCTGCGAATAAGCAATAAGGTCATTGCACCGCGTTCTATTCAAACGTGCCACTCTCACATCGGCGGGGCAAGGCGAACCTGCCCAAGGCCGGCCAAGGAATTATTAAATGTTGTTCGGAAATCAAATGTCTGCCAGGCGGACTGCTCGCTGACGAGTAGCAACTTGGAAGCGCCAGCCGTCGCTCCAGCCGTCGCTCTCAGAGCTATGGATGGCGGGCAGGGCCGCGCTCTGGAGGGAGCCGCTTATTTTGTTTCCGAAGACGAGTCTATTTCTGACTTAAATTTGGCGCGCTCGGCCTGATTTTCCGATTTCTGCTCCTGGAGGAAAGCTTTGTTCTCGGCGCGCTGAGTCTTGAAATGATCGCGGATAGCTTCCTTTTTCTGCGCCATGGTCAGGCTCGCATCGTTGGCAATTGACTCGAAAAACGCCACGTTTTCCTGGTGCTGGGCCGCGCGGAAATCAACGCTTTCCTGGTATTGCTCTTCAAAGAAATTGATCAACTCTTCTTTCTGAGCGTCAGTCAACTTTGAATTCTTTGCCAGACGCGCCTTGAGGAAAGCCAGATTTTCTTCGTGCTGTTGTTGACGGAAATCCTTGTTTTCCTCAAATTGCGCCTGGCGATGGGCGGCAAGGGCCGCCTTGCGCTCCGCGGGAGTCATGCCTTTCAAACTTTCGCGGAAGGCGGCGTTTTCCAGTTTTTGCTGCTTAATATGCTCGCGGCGTTCCTGTTCCTGCTTTTGAATCTGCCGTATTTGATGCGAGTGGTCAGCGTCTTCGTGCGCAAGGGTCAAGGCGCCGCCGCAGAGCGATCCGACCATTGCCATCAAAATCAATCGGCCATTCACGATTGGGCTTCCTTCTCTTCTTTATCAGGCTATGGCCAATCAAAGCCGCCGCCATACTATGACGGCCTACAGTTCTGAATCCCGATGAAATCGGGAGGCCAGGCCCGCCCTACTTCAGCCAAGTATAGCATCCGCCTAATGTTACTGCACGATAACGGTCACATGGTCTATGAGCATCGCGTCGGTGTTCAGGGTATCATTCATCGGATAGTCAACCGCGAACCAGAAGTCGTAGCTCCCGGCCGGCAAGTTCATGGCCGGCAACACCGTGGTCGTCGGCAGCTCGAACAACGCGCCCATATACACGGGATCGAGCTCGCTCAACGCGCCGCTGAACTGCGTCCACGCGTAATTATCATCAGCATCTTCCATATAAAACCAGGTGGTGAAATTAGCGGAAGCCACAAGCCACCAGTCAACCTCCACCCCGAGATAAATGTCCGGGTTCATGGACACCGTTATGGCCACGGTGTCGGAAGCGCTGACCGTGAGACTATCCACATTCTGGCCATTGGCCCTAATCGTCGGGCCGACGGCGGCTGTTACCGGCTGCAGTCCCAGGTCCTGACCATAGAGACCGGTATCCGTGCCGACCAGCAAGGCATCCCAGTAAAGGACATTGAGTTGGGTGCCATCCGGATATTTCATTTCATCCGAGGTAAGCCACTCCGTGCCTCCTGAAGGCAGGTAATAGAGTGTTACGCCGGAAGCTACAATCGGCACCTCATTACTGGAGGCGTCAAAGCCAACCGTCATTACCGGCCCGCGCCCACGGGGCGTGCCCTGACCGGAGGCCGGCAGCAAGCCGTTGGTGGTTAACTGCGTCCAGGTCGAAGTTCCGGCGGGCTTGTAGAACACAACCGGATTATAGTTGGTGGTCCAGCCTGAGGCATAAAGGCCGCCGGAAGAATCCTCGGCCAGATCACGCGTGCTGATCGGATCCGAGCTGAGCAATACCTGCGTCGAGCCGGATTCGTTTACGCGATAAACATGACCACCCGTATTGTTATTCGTGTTATAGGCGGCGGCGACATAAACCAGGCCCGTTCCGTTTTCTTCCGCGAAAATGATATCATTGACATTGAGATTGGTTTCGCCGCCCAGGGCAACATTGGTCCAGGTTGTTCCGCCGTTTTCACTGTAAAGCAGCCCGCCGATATTGGCAAACATGTTGGCATAACGGCCGGCAAAAACATCATTGCTATTGACTTCCAGGCAGACAATATCGGATTCCGCCGCGCCATTGCCCGCATAATACACACTGACCCAATTCGAGCCGCCATCAGTGGTCTTGTAAATGCGCACATTGCCGGCATAAGCAGTCAGTCCATTCGGATCAGACTGGTCCACCGCCACGGAATAATAGGGCGAGCCATCATTATTGGGAAATATGGCATCCGTCCATTGCGGAGAGGTCTGGAAGTTTGTGGCGCGCCGGACACCGCTTTTCGCCGCGGTCCAGGCAACGTTCTTGTCCGCGGTCATGTCAAAATCCTGAATCTGGACGGCTTCCAAGCCGTTATCTATTTCAAATATCCAGAAACAATTGTTGGTTGTCGAGCCGATCCCCTGATCGGTTGTGAAATAGACCACATTGCCATTCAAGGGGTCAACGCGCACTTCGCCATCATTGCTGTGAGTCCTGGGCGGCTGGGACTGGTCGCGCGGAATGGAGCCCCACGAATTGGTGACCCCTTTATTGGTGCTGAAGGCTGACCCGAAATAAACGCTGTAATTATTGGAATCAGTCCCGGTCTCCACATTACCGCCGGAGGTGCCTTGCATACCGGTTCCAACGATTGTCCAGTTGGTCCCGTCATCGTCGGAATAAGCAATGATCTTCTGGGCGCCCGGGTCGCCGGTATTGCCGCCGACAAACAATCGGCCATCGGGGCCGATGCCGATTCGTTTTGTATTCCAGGAAGAGACCTGCGCCGGAAGCGAGATCTGGCTGAAAGTGGTTGCCCCCGAGAGCGCGTCAATCGCCACGGAAGACTTAGTAATATTCGATGAACCGTCGCCGATAATGTAGACCTGCCGGTTGACCGGATGAACAGCCATTTGGGGAAATGAAATCGAGCCGATCGTAACGGGTGAGCCGCTGCCGGACGTAAAACTGCCGCTCGAATCCAGGGCGCCAAAATGCAGGGTCTTGGAGCCGCCGCTGTCGCCGATTGCCAGGAGGACATTATCTTTTATTAAAACAGCCGAGATAGGCCCGGCCCCGGGCGGATTGGGCGGCGTGGACTGGCCGACGATGTTAGTCACAAGAGTATTCGACGCCATAGAACAGCTCAACAGACCGGCGTCATCGGCGATAAAGAGCTTGCCGGAACCCGGATGACCGGCGATTCCGTTTACGGTGCCGAAGTTGGCCGCAGCGTTTAAATCAGGCACAACCCGGAACGCGAAAACGTTGGTGGCAAAGAGCGAAGGATTGGAATGATCAACGTCGGCGTAAAAGACGGAATTGGCGCTTTCAGTGGAAGCAAAAAGCCGGCTGACATTGGGGCTGGCCGTCAAGGGAATGACATTGATTGAACGCAACATGCCGCCATACACGGCCTGAATCTGCGGCAGTGAACTGGTAACCTGTCCGGAAACGCTCGCCGCCAGCAGAACGAGAGCAAACAAAAAGAATCCGAATGTTATTTGATTTGTTTTCGACATGACTTGGTCCTCCTGAGTTTTTGTTATTAGTCGATTCTAATGGCCTGATACAAGGTCAGGCCCTACGCAGGGCGCGACCCTCCGTAGGCGGGCAAGCCTTGCGTCGCGCCATTTTCCTCATTGACCGACCCATTACCTTAATTTCTTCTTTTGGGCTTCACTGCACGACGACGGTTACCTGGTCATAGGCAATTGTGCCGTTCACGTCCAGGACACCATCCATGGGATAGTCAACCGCGAACCAGAAATAGTAAGTCCCGGGCGGCAAGTTCATGGCCGGCAACACCGTCGTCGGAGACAGATTGAACAGCGCGCCCTGATGCACGTAACCACACTGGGCCAAGTTACCGCTGAACGGCGTCCATTGCAAGGCGATATTCATATAATACCAGTTGACCAGGTTGGCGGAAGCCACGAGCCACCAGTCAACGTCCGTCCCCAAATAACCGCCGGCGTTCATGGCCACGGCAATCGTTACCGGGCTGGCAGAAGCAAGGGTAACACTATTCTCGGCGCCATTCGCCCGGATTATTGGTCCAACGGCCGGCTCAACATTGAGGTCCTGGCCATAGAGGCCGATGGTGGTACCGACCAGCAGGTCGTCCCAGTAAAGCACCTTGATCTCCGTGCCCTGCGGATAAGTATAAAGCGCGGCCCAATCGGCGGCGCCTTCCGGCAAGGTATAGAGCGTCCGCTCAATCGCCAGGATCGGCACATCGTTGCTGGAGGCATCCTTACCAACCGCTATAATCGGGCCGCCGTTCCGGCCGATAATCTGGTCGCCTAACGCAGTCGGCAAGCCATTGGTGGGCAACTGTTCCCAAGCCGCGGCGCCGAGGACCTTGTAAAAGACAACCACGTGGTAGCGATTAGTATCGCCTTCAGTGTTTCGGACTGCGCCGGCGGCATAAAGTCCGCCGGCCGAGTCCCGCGCCAGGTAGCGCATATACACGGAATTAGTCAGGTCCCGGCTGAGGGCTGAGCCGCCTTCGTACCGGTAGACGCCGCCGTTATCAGTTTCCGTGACCGTGGAGGCAGCCACATAAGCCACACTGACGTTGCTCTCGGTATTGATAATGATGTCATTGACATTGATATTGGTGGATAGCGCTGTCCAGTTCTGGCCGCCATCAGTGCTCAAGGAGAGCCGTCCGTCCGTGAGCACCGTATTATAGCTATAAAATCCCGCAAAAATGTTACTGCCATCCACTTGGAGCGCCCGGCATTCGCCATCGTTAATGCCGTTGGTTACGCCGGCGTCGCCCTGGCGAATGTTCAATAAACGGGTCCAGTCGCTCTCGTTAGTGCCGCCGCCGGTGGTTGTCCGGAAAACATTCAAGGCGCTGCCAATATAAGCCGTAAGGCCACTGGCATCGGCCGGATCCATAGCAATACCGTGTACTATGGCATTAGGCGCTTCGCCGTCCGTCCACACTGGGGAAGTGGTAAAACTTGTGGCCCGGCGGACACCAGCCTTGGAGGCCAGCCAGGCAATATCCTTGGATGAAGACATGTCAAAATCATTGATCTGCACGGCGGTTAAACCATAGTTCAGCTCAAAGGCATCCACGCCACGGTTGGTGGAGGCGCCCAGACCTTTGTCGGTCGTGAAATAAATAACCTGTGAATTCACCGGGTCAACTTCAATGGACCCGGCGTTGGCATGACTGAAGGGCGGAATGCGCTGGCCGCCGCGCGGAATTTCCGCCCAGGTCCCGACCGCGCCCTTGTTGGAACTGGCGCCATAGCCATAGTAGACTTCATAGGCATTGGAAGCGCCGTTGAACACGATGTTCAAGCCGATCCCGCTCCCGGCCCAGGCCGGATCAGTGCCAGTATTAGTCCACCCGGCGCCATCAGAGTATAACAAATTAGTGTTCGAGTAGCCCACAAATATGCGGCCGTCGGGACTGATCCCAAGCTGAGACCGGTTCAACATGCCGGTGGGATCAAGAAGTGGAATCGCCACCAGGGTAAAGGTGGTTCCGGAGCTGAACGCATCATAGTCGCTGGAGGAAATATATAAGCTCGAATTGGTTGCGGCGGTTTGCAAAACATATAGCTTGCGGCTCATGGGATGCACGGCCACCCTGACCGACCCCATGAAGGTCGTGCTGAGCGCGGAACCAAGAGTCAAGTTACCGCTGGCATCCAGTGTGCCATAATACAATGTCTTAGAACTCTCCGGCACGCCGCCGCTGACCGCGAAAAGGTAGTTGCCCTCAATCAAGACGAAGGACATCTGCCCGGTAATATTGGTTACGAGGCTGTTGCTGTTGACCGTGGCGCTGAAGAGGCCGTCATCACAGGCCGCGAACACCCGCTCGGAGGGGCCATGCACGTCTATCCACCAGGGCCGGCCCAGATCGGCATCGGCATCCATGTCCGGGACCACCTGGAAGGCATAATTATTCGTGGCGAAGGGATCTGCGAGCGTATGGTCCACTTCAGCATAAAACACGGAGTTCGGGCTATCCATGGAGACAAAAATGACGGATTCATTGGTTCCATCAGGCATGGGTATAGCCACGATACTTCCGACGGTTCCGCCGAAAACCGCCTGCACCTGGGGCACCGCCCCGGTGGTTTGCGCCCCGGCCGGCTGCTGACTAACGGATAGCCCCACGCCAACGAGTGCAGACGCTACTAACCAACGAAGAGTTTTCATGGCCACCCTTTCCTTGACGATTGAGCAACCCCAACCTCCATACGGGGGTAACATCTGTAGCGCGCCACAGCCTGCCCTGCAAAGTCATCTGGACGACGCATGGGTGTGGCGCGGATGCCCGCATGCTATGCGGGCCTACAACTGGATACCTACACACGAGGCTGAGGGATTACCGAATGACTTACATCTGCTTGACTATCGCTCGGTTAAGCTCGCCTTGCCATGGCCCCGCCGCCTGGTGTCGGAACAAAACAGGCTGGAGCGCGGTTACGCTCCAGCCTGTTTCATTTCCAACGCCACCCTCCAGAACAACTTTACTGCACGATAACCTGCACGTGGTCTATGAGCATCGCGTCGGTGTTCAGGGCGTCATTCATGGGATAGTCAACCGCGAACCAGAAGTCGTAGCTTCCGGGCGGCAAGTTCATGGCCGGCAACACCGTGGTCGCCGGCAGCTCGAACAACGCGCCCATATACACGGGATCGAGCTCGCTCAACGCGCCGCTGAACTGCGTCCATTCGTAATTATCATCAGCATCTTCCATATAAAACCAGGTGGTGAAATTAGCGGAAGCCACCAGCCACCAGTCAACTTCCACCCCGAGATAAATGTCCGGGTTCATGGACACCGTTATGGCCACGGTGTCGGAAGCGCTGACCGTGAGACTATCCACATTCTGGCCATTGGCCCTGATAGCAGGGCCAAGGGGGGCTGCGCTCCAGCCGGTATCCGAGGAACTAAACGTGCTTGTCCCGGAGGAATTGGTCGCCTTGACCCAATAATAATAGGTCACATCGTCAAGCGCATTGGTATCGTCATAGTTGTTTGTGGCAATTCCTGCACTGAGCAGTGTGGCGCTGTTGGCATCATTCGTGCCGCTGCGCCAGACGCTATAACCAGCAGCATTGGTTACGGCGCCCCAAACCACCAGCACCTTGCCGGTAAACGTGCCATCGCTGGCGATGACATAAGTTGGGGCTACCGGCGCCACTGCCACCGGCGTCGGCCCAATATAACCAATGGCGTAGATCGAGAAGTGCGATATCCCGCCCGATACGAGGTCATTCGTCGTATCCGGGGTTGAAGCCACTTCCGACCACGTGCCGGTCCGGCCATTGGCCACATTGGTCGGGTCAAAGACCAATAGCGAGAGGTTAGTCTCGGCAAGGCCGGCGGGCAGATCATTCGTCGAATACACCAGCGTCAAGTCCACATTGGTATTGAACTGGAACGTCTGGTTGGTATTTCCATCCACGACAAACGTGCGCGGCGTGTCATCAATGATCGTAACATTGGTGTCATTGGTATTCACCGTGTTCGGGCTCATAATACTGAAGGTATGATTCGAAGAGAGCGCGCCGGCCGGGATATTCACCAGGGTATAGCCGCCATCCGAGAGCAGATTGCTGGTGCCGGCCAGGGCCATATTGTCGAACTGCATGGGCAGCACATAGACATTCTTATTGATCGTAAAGGCCGCGCGCATGCCGTCGGGCGAGATGTTGAGCCACTGCTTGTTGGCGCCGAGGAAGTTGGTCGGCGTGGGAAAATATTCCGGCGTGGTGGCGCCCGTCGAGCGCACCGAATAAAGCTCAGAGGCCGAAGGAGGCGGTGGCCCCTGAAAATTGGTTACCACAACATCCTTGGAATACATCAGATAGAGGCCGTTCTGGGTCCAACTGACCTGCGAACCCATCGAGGCATTGGTTTCCCGCGTGCTGAAGCGCACATCCAGAAGATTGCTGGGCGCCATAGTAATGCCATTGAGGATATCGCGCACCCCACTAAAGGTGACAAGCTTTTTGGCATTCTGCGGGGGATTTGTGCTGATCTGCGTTTTCATCACGAGCGCATAACGGTCCATGATCGGATCGTAGTTCTCATCCAGCTCCGGGCACCATTTGACCGACTCAATCTGGCTGTTGGTAATAGTGATGGCCGTCAAGGGCACTCTATTATTCCAGTTGGGAACGCCGCCGGGGCCATAGGTTACGGTCCAGACGTTGATGCGTGTCATGGGATTACTGTCCATCGTCGGATCGCCTATCGCCGTGGAGGTCAGGAACAGCAGCCGCTCCAAAGCGGAATTAGTATCTGAAATTACACTTGGCGAATAAACATGCAGCGGCACACCGGATGTGTCCGCCAGAAACGTAGCCACATTGGTGGCGCCAAAAGCTGTGCAGCTCGCTATGCGGGCCTTGCCGCTGGCAGTGTTCGTGTTTCCGAACAGAACGCGGTCGTCATTAGCGGTCCAATCCGTGATATTGGGCAGGACCGGCGTGCCAGTATCCGACGAACGCGCGCCTTCCCCCTGGACGTTGCTTAAATCTTCCAAGTTGATAATGTAAATGAGTTTCTGGTTGCTTTGGCCGCTGCGGTCTACAGCCAGATAATCGCCGCTATGCGACCAGATCAGGTTGTCATCCATAGCCCCGGCATTAGTGCTTGATACTTGGGTCATTGACCCATCCGGCGGCGCCACGATGGTAAAATTCGTCCCTTGGGGCGGTGGAGGCGGCAGGTTGGTCCCTTGCGTCCAGCCCGTTGATCCGAGCAAACCTGCGATAATCGCTGCAAAACCGAGCGCTTTCCATGACGGGGAACTCATGCTGGGCCTCCTATATTGGACGGATTTGTTTAAACAGACCCTGCCTTCAATTGATAGCAATTCTGCATATTTAACAAACCGCTGTCAACACTTTTTTTTCACCTTTTTTAAGGGATCAGTTATTAGGGGGCAACCAGAAGTATACCACTGAAGTGGAGATGTCTCGACTTCGCTCGACATGACACGCAGACACGGTCATTCCGAGCGTTAGCGAGGAATCTCGGCGGTGTCGGCTAAGCCTCGCAGCCGGCACAGCCGTATTCATAAACTGACCCATTACCACTTTTTTAAAGGGGACTAATGGCATGTAAAAATCGCGCCGGGAACCGGGATCTGGCCCCACACCATCGTGCCATCCCGTGGTGTGCTGGCGGGGACGTTCGTATAACCGCCGCTGCCGGCCGCCACGGAAGACGTTCCCTGATAGGTATGGTACATGCGCCACACGGCAATCCGTCCACCGCCGCCCGCGCCATTGTTCGCATCCCCCTTGGAACCGCCGGTTGCGGTTAAGGAACCGGCCACAGCGCCAACGAAATTCCTGCACCTGATAAAGATACCACCGCCTGATCCGGCGCCATAGGTGCCGGTTTCGCCATCCGCCGTGATGGCGCCATCAATCTGGACGGTGTTAGTTGCCTCAATGCGCACGAGGCCGCCGCCATAGCCACCCGATCCATAACCGCTCCGTCCGGCGCCGCCGCTGCCGGGATTGACCGGCGCATTGGAATCACCGTAAGTCGCTCCGCCGGCTGACTGAGCCGACCGCCCGCCCTGGCCGCCATAACCGCCCCCGCTCCCATAGTTAGCCCCATAGTAGCCGCCGCCCGGGCCATACCCGTTTTGTGTCGCGCCGCCGCCGGCAAACCCTCTGCCATCCGCATTGATACCCCCGCCGGTAGCCAGCGTGACATCCCGGCAACGGAAGAAAGCCGAGCCGCCGTTGGTCGTCGAGGAATAGGGATAAATCCAGGCATTGGAGCCCACATAGAGCGCGCCGCCAATGCTTACAAGCGCGCCATAGTCCGGACTAACCGCACTGGTCGAAGCGCTGTAAATATAAAGGCGCACATTACCGGCCACAGCCGAATTGGTCAGGATCAAGTCCCCGCCGGCGCCCAGGCTGCCGGAAGCATAGATGATGCTCCAATGGTCGTTATCGTTGGTTAACACCACATTGCTGCCGACAGTTAGTTGCGCGCTCGGGAAAAGGCCGAAGCCGGCCGTCAAATTTCCACCGACCGTTCCCGTGCTGTTAGTATACAGATCGAGCCTGGCATACGGGCCAATGCCGGTGATGTCCCCGGTCACATTCAGTTGGAAACCCGTGGTCGCATAGCGAATCCAGACATTGCTGAGCAGGAGGCTGTTCACCGACCAGGCGCTGAATCCAGGCACAATCCATTGGCCGGTATGACGCACGACATTGGTGAGAAACGCGTTGCCCGAAAAATAGAGCGTGCCCAAATCACCACCTATATAATCGTAACCAGTGCCGCCGGACGCCGCGAATTGAAGCGCCGGTTGCGGCAGCGCGCTCTGCGCATCACTGTCGTAGATGACGGCGATGCGGCCGCCGCCGCCCCCGCCATCGCCGTACTGTGAAATGCCTCGGTCGCGACCATTAGCCCGGACAACACCGCTGCCGGTCAACGTGCGGCAATTGATGGAGACGCCCCCGCCGGATCCGGCGCCATAGTTGCCGCTGCCGCCATTTGCCGTGATGATGCCGTCGTTACTCACGGCGCCGGCCGCCGTGATGACTACAAGGCCGCCGCCAGCGCCACCCGATCCATAACTGACCCGTCCGGCGCCGCCGCTGCCGGGCAAGAGGTCGTTGCTTACCGAGCCATAGTTCGCGCCGCCCGATGTTTGGTACGAGTTCCCGCCCCGGCCGCCATAACCGCCGCCACTGCCGGCCAATGTGGCAACTTTGCCGCCCCCCGGGCCATATCCGTTTTCAGACACGCCGCCGCCGGAGAATCCGCGAGCATCCACATTGATGCTGCCGCCGGCGTTAACCACGAGATTGGAACAGGCAAGCCATACCCCATTCGACGTGGTAGTGAACGGCCCGGAGCAGGTCAAGGTGGCATTGGTCCCAATGGTCACATTGGTTGCGTTGAGCGTTGTGGCCCAGTTGTAGAAGATCAGATTGGCCTTGTTGCTGATGAGCAGCGAGCTGAATAAATAGGTGGAGTTGGTCAGCCAGACGCCAATGTTGTTGGTGGCAATGACCACGTCATCGCCGTTGGTCGGCGCCGCGTCGCCGACCCAGTTCGTGGCCACGTCCCAGTAATTGGTCCCGGAGGGCGTCCGCCAGGTGACCGTGGCTGCTCCGAGCCGAAGAGGGGGGAGCAGCATGACCAATACCAGCGTAGCGCGAAACGCGCCACAAGCACCGATAATTCCATACGCCTTCATGACCACATCTTTATCTGATTGACATTAATGTAGACCTCGCCGTAACCCAGGTCAACAATAAAAGGGGGACGGGACTAACTCGGGCATAACCCGCGTCAGGCCTGTAGATAGCGCACCGCGTTCTGGAAGATTTGCAATCCCAGGCCTTGCTCCGACCCGCCTGCGCCAAGGATATGGCGGGCAGACAGTTCGCCGCTCAAGCGCTGGCGTTGCCACTGGGGATGATTCTCCGGAAAAAGATAGGCCTCCGGGTGGGGCATCAGGCCGAAGATGCGCCCGGTGGGATCGCATAATCCGGCAATGGCGTTGAGCGAGCCGTTGGGATTATCCGGAAAGCGCATCGTGGGCACGAAAGTCTGACTATCAACATAGCGGCAGGCGACGCAATGGGCGCGTTCCAGCGCGTCCAGAAAATCGCGGTCCGTGGCAAAAACCTTTCCCTCCCCATGTCGGATGGGCAAAGCCAAGGGACCTAAGCCCCTGGTAAAAATGCAGGGCGAGGCCGCCTCAAACCGCAAATGGACCCAGAAATTCTGGAAGACGCCGCAGTCGTTCGGCAGCAAGGCGATTTTCTGGGTGAAATAATCGCCATCCAGACCGGGCAACAG
>JACPGM010000173.1 GCA_016188985.1 Lentisphaerota bacterium
AAGGATGCACAAGGGTCACAAGCAATGAAGCCCAGGCGTTTTTTTCTATTTTTATCTTTCTGGCTGGCCATGATGGCGACTCCGGCCTGGGCCGAGAGTTTCCCCAGCCGGCCGACATTGGCCGAGATGGACCAGATGATGGTGCTGGGAACGGCGTCCGGTCACGCCGTGCGGGAACGAGCATTGGCCCTCAAAAGCAACTGGAGCGCATTACCATATTCCGGAATCCGGGCGACGTATTTTGCCACTCTCCAGCAGGTGCTGCAAACGCTGGCGCCGCAATATATTGACAGTGTTAGCGGGCCGCTGACGGCCGGTGGCAACAACTTTTTATACTATACGCTGACTTCCTGGCGTTCCGCGGCGGGCTTGAACGCCTCCGGCTTCCGGCGTTATGGCGCGGAAGGCAATCCGGTTGGCTATGGGCTGGCGCAGTCGAATGACGTTTTCCGCGCGCCGGCTTTTGAGGAGGTGGCGGCGGGATTCAGAGCGTTAAGCTGGACACTCCAGTCAGCCAGCCTGGTTCAAGGTAAATGGAAAAACATACCGGGTTCGATAGGAAAAGACACAAATGAGTGCGCCGTTGCTTTATCCATAAATAGAATCCTCTGGCTTAACACGTGGAACAATGGGTTTTCCTGGGGATCGTCGGTTTATTATTGCGGCTATCTATTCGGAGAAGATTTTGTATACGCACAAGTAGGCGCTCGTTCCGGCCGGCAACGCGGAAAATGTTCCGCTACAGTTCCGACGATGCGTCCTTGCAGCGCGTCGGTCTACGCTCAATGCCGCAAGGATTTCAACACGTCCTATTTTATTATGCTGGACGGGCTTCCCGGAACCGAAGGGCAAATGATCGAGATTGCCTCGTTCCCGGAAACGAGCGAGGCTGTCAGGCTAACAGACGAAATTGGCGGGTATGAAGCTAATCCACTGGATATTATCGGCGCGGCGTGCCCTTATTCCGACGTGTCCGCCGGCGGTGGTTATTTTGATTGCAGGTATCTGCTGAGATGGAATTTTACTCCCTATTAACCTGAAGATATTTGGGATAGTTTCTTTGCAAGAGTTGGCTCCAAGCAATCCCGACTTTCCCACGGCGCTCTTGAAATGGTATTTCGCTGATTAGTCCCCACGGTCTTTTTTCCTGCAATATAGAGCCCTTTAATACTCCCTAAATTCCCCTATAATCCGCCGGTGGAACTGTTATCCGCTACTTCGCGCTACTTCGCGCTTGCCAAGCCCTGTTAGAGAACCTATTTTCACTGATAAACCGAGCCGTTTCCCGGCGAGCCTCCGGGCTGATTTATTGTCGGCGGACCGCCTAACTTCATTCAGGCGCCAAAGGGATATTTCCCAGGGTAAATAATGAAAAAGAATCAGGCAAACGCTGGTTTAAAGGAAGATCGAGGCAAAGCGCAATGGCGGCACTTTCTCTTTGGCCTTGCCCTTGTTATTTATGCGCTGGCCACCTTCAATACAATGCTTGCCCATGAGCCGTGGCGGGACGAGGCCTATGCCTGGCTGATCGCGCGCGACGCCGACCTGGTCGAGTTTTTCCGCCTGCGAGCTTATGACTGGTCGCCGGGCCTGTGGTATCTGATCCTTATGCCCTTTGCCAAGCTGGCTTTTCCCTACCTGACGATGTCCATTATTCATTGGCTGCTGGCCGTGGCCGTGGTGGCGTTTATTTTGTGGCGCTCGCCGTTCTCCCCGCTGACGAAATTACTCCTGGTTTTCTCTTATTACCTGTTCTGGGAATACGTTATTTCGGTGCGGGTCTATGCCGTCAGTATCCTGTTGCTGGTTATCCTGGCCCAGCTTTATCCCGAGCGCTTTAAGCGGCCAATTGCCTACGCAGCGCTCATCGCTCTTTTATTCAGCGCCAATATGCACGTCTCTGGCATGGCGGCGGCGCTTAGCGCAGCTTATGTGCTTGAGGCCGTCCGGCTCAGATATTTCAGCAGGCCCATTATCTTGGGCGGAATCCTGATGGGTCTGGGGGCCTTGGCGCTTTTTCTGCAGGTCGGTATTCAGCCGGCCGACTGTGTTCGGGGAGAAACTCAGGGATGGTCGTTTAACGCCAGTCGCATATACCAGGCGCTGGTTGGCGCGTTTTTTGTCGGGGTCGGCCCGGTTAATTTGCTGGTGCCGGCGGGTATCGTCATGTTTGCGCTGATTTTCTGGGGATTAGCCACGCGTCCCATGCCCTGCCTGATTTTTCTCGGCCATACGGCTTTTTTGTTGTATGTCTTCGCCAAGACGGGCGGCGGCGTACGGCATCACGGCTTGCTTTTGATTGGGACGATGTTCTGCCTGTGGATCGCCGGCTCGCCGTCGCGGCCAGGTTCTGGCTTCCCCAGGGCAGGCCCGGAGGCTTCCTGGCGATGGCTGGAGAGCTTGGCGCGGAAGTTGCCGGACAATGAAGCGCGCTGGCGCGCGGCAGCGGCGGCGCTTAATTTTGTCCTATTAGTGTCGCTGCCCGCCGGAGTCATGATGCACAATTTAGAGCATAAGCATGATTATTCCGGGGGCAAAGCCATGGCGGGGTTTATCACAGCCAATCACCTGGAACAATATCCGATTGCCGCGCATCGCGATGCGGCGCAAATTTCGCTCTTGCCCTATCTGCCGGGCAAACAATTATGGTATGCGACCATCGGCGCCTATGGCACCTACTACCGGCAGAATCAACAACGTTACCAGGCCTTCTTTGCCATGACCTATGCCGATGCCTTGCAGAAGATAGAACAGGCTTTTCCCGCCGGCTCACCCCTCTTGATCCTTCTGGATGCGCCGCTGCCGCCGGGCCATGAGCAGAAATACAGACTAATTCATAAAGTTGATTCAACGGTTTTCGGCTCGGACGAGCGCTTTTACCTGTATGCGCGGTTTTGATTCAAGTGCGGCGCGGAGCAAGCTATGAAACAACGCAGCCGTTGGCAAGCGGCAAAAGATTTTGCGACCTTTCCCCTGCGCGCCTTGGCCATTTTTAATGAAGACCGCTGGGGCCTTTCTTCGCTGCGCACAGACCGGTTTTATTATGTTGGGCGCGAAGTAAGGGGCTACTGCCTCGATGTCGGCTGCTGCCGCTACAACGTATTTATCAATGATTTTTTAAACGGCAATGGCAAGGGCATTGATTGTTTTCCTTATGAAGGCTTGACGGAAGAAAACCTGGTGGATGATCTGACGCACTTTCCCTTTAAGGAAGCCACCTTTGATTCGGTCAGCTTCATTGCCAGTTGGCATCACATTCCCGCCGCCAAGCGCGATATTGAATTGAACGAAGCCTACCGGGTATTAAGGCCGGGCGGCAATGTTATCATAACTTCGGCCAGCCCCCTGGCCGGCATTCTGGCGCATATAACGGTGCAGTGGTATGACCGGCTATTTAGGACCAGACACAATGTTGATTTTGAAAGAGGGATGCATGACGACGAGGACTATTTCGTTCCCGACCGCGAAACTATTGAACGATTGCGGCGGGCGGGATTCAAGGAGATCAGGAAGAAAGCGTTTGCTACCCAATGGTTTTTGAACGCGCTTTTTACGGGCACGAAATAACCCAGCCCGCAGTCGCTACGCGCCAGCGTTGCGGGCGGGTTTTTGCTCTATAGAGGCTCTTGTAAAACTTATCGGCGGACGTGGAAGTCCGCCCTCCGCAGATAAAAACATCCTGTTTCCGTGTCTTTTGGAGGGCCACGCTTCGTCGTGGCCGTCTTTTTCCGTAAGTTTTACAAGAGGTTCTATAACCGTTCGGCCTGGGTGGTGGACTGAAAAATCCAGGTTGAAATCCGCAGAACTTTTACCAGCCGCCGTCCCTTGGCTTGCAAGCGCCAATGCCCGTTGCGCTCCTCGATAAAACGGTCGCGGCACAGGATTGCCAGACGGGTTTGAACCATATCCCGCACGTTATATTCCGCCAGGATCTGGGTCAAGCTCTTCCCCGACGGTGCGCGCTGCAATATATCCACCAGCAGGCGGAGGGTGACCGAACGCTCAACATGGTAGAAACATTCCGCGTAGAGAAAAAACAGAAGCAGGTGCAGGAAATAGGCGAAAAAAAGACCAATACCCCACGGCTCGTCAAGCGCAATCGAGCTTAGTCCGGGCAGCCAGCGAAAAGCAATGTAGACAAACGGCAGACTGAGGCCGTATCCAAGAAACATAGCCTTCGACCGGTTCCTGGCCGGCTTGAAGTGCATCCAGAAAATCTGGACGGTAATCCAGGCTGCCGTGACCAGAACTGCTGTTAGAATGCCGCGTTCCATGATGATTGCATCCAATGTTTGAAGTTGGTGTTTGCTTCGTTGCCTTCTGGTCGGTCATCTGGCGTCCGTCGTCCCTGCTTCGGCCTTCGGGCTTCGCAGGGCAGGCTGTCGTCCGGCTTTCGGCTATCCTCCCGCGCCGAGATTCAACAGCCGTTTCAGCAGCCAAGTCAGGCGGGCGACTACAAGCCCTTTGGGCGTAAGCTGGTAAAGTCCGGCGGGCTGGTCCAGCCGGAGGTAGCCGCTTTGTTCCAGGGCGGGCAGGCGCGCCCCATAAATCTTGTCGGTTCCATCGGCGCGAAAATACTGCTGGAGGAGTTCTTCCGTGCTGGCGCCCCGGCCTTGGGTTCGCTGTATTTCCAAGAGGAGCGAGGTGGAAAACCCGCCGTTAACACCATAGAAAAAATCAATATAACTGTGCCAATTAAGCAGAAAAACAAAAAACCCAACCGTCAGATCCAGCCCGTGTTTATCGGAGATCCAGGTTGCCGGCAGGATAAAGGCGTTGGGCGGGGTAAGTTTGTGTAGCAGAAAATAAAGCAGGCCGAAGGCTAAGCCGGTCAGGAAGAAAAAAATAAAATATCGCCGCGGCCGCAGCGCGTGGGCCAGCAACATCGTAACCAGGACGTAACCACCAAAGACAACCAGCGCTATGAACACTCCTTTCATAGAGATATAGCCCGGCGCACCCCGCGAGAAAATTAGCATTTACCGGAGTCAGCGACTTGGCTATCCTTATAACGAATGGCGCTGTTAGAAACAAGCGCTTTTAAGCCGGATCTGTAGTTATTGGGAGTAAGCAAAATTATGCCACCCAAGCAGAGATGTCTCGACTTCGCTCGACATGACACGCACCTGTGGTGAGCCAAGTCGAACCAGCAATGGTCATTCCGAGCTTGAGCGAGGAATCTCGTTTTTGGCGAACTAACCTTGTTGCAGGATCAACCGTATGCATACCCCCACAAGACCAAGGGGTTATTCGGATCAAGCGCGATGACCAACGGCGGTAAGATCGTTATGGAAGATCAGGCCTGTCTCCTCTGCGGCAGTGCGCGCGTCGCGGTAAGGCAGAACTCCCTGGGCGATGTCGAAGAGGGATTGCCCGGGGAGTACACGATTGGGCAATGCGCAGAGTGCGAGCTTGTATTTCTTGCGCGCCGGCCTTGCGGCGCTTCTTTGCCGGAATGCTATGGTGACAGCTATCATGCCGTGGCCGCCCGGCGCTACCGCGGCTTTAGCGGGGTTCTGTATGATCTGCGCTATTATTTCCGGTATCGCCAGCTTCAAGCCTGGTTTCCCAAGGGTTCGCTAAGGATTTTAGAGATCGGTTGCGGCGACGCCAAATTGCTCCTTGCCATGGAAAAGGCCCTGGGCGATCGCGCCGAACTCCTCGGACTGGATTACGCCGTTGCCGCCATTGCTTTGCCGGCCAATTCAAAGATAAAATTGATTCAGGGCGACATCCAAACCGCGCCCATAGAAGGAAAGTTTGACGTGATCCTGATGTTCGATGTCCTTGAGCATCTGGCGGACCCGGTGGGCTGTTTAACCCGGATTCGCCGCGGCTTGAAAGCCGGCGGCCTTTTAATCGGGCAGGTCCCCAACTGGAATTCGCTATGGCGGAGAGTGTTTCCGCGCTGCTGGTCGGGGTTACAGGTGCCGCGTCACATGAGTTTTTTCACGCCCGCAACCTTGCGGAAAACTCTGGCCAAGGGCGGGTTCGATAACGTCCGGTTGAAACCGGTCTTCGATCCGGGTGATTTGTCGGTTTCGCTGTGCAACTGGCTGGTGAGGCGTCGCCGGTGGCCTGGGAAACCGCGTGGTTTAAAGATCTATATCCCGCTGACCCTGGCCGCCGCGCCGGTCGTGGCGCTGCAGAATATGCTGGGTGATTCGGGCGCCATCTTTTTCGTGGCAAAATTACCATCGTGACCAGATTGGATAGTTCCGTCAAAATATGACACACTTTTGCGGAGAAATTTGGCATCCTAAGCCGTGGGCCAAGGGTATAATCAGGAGTTGTTCAAGTCTTAAACCACGCAACCGCCGCGGTTGCGTGGCATGGGTGCAGGGCGAATTTCGCTTCCCGATGAATATCGGGATTTGAAAAAGCAAGGCAAGTTTAGCCCAGATGTGCCGAAATCGCCGCGGCTTTTTTCAAACGAAATTCGCTCTGCTATTAACTTTTAACAGGTAATAATTTTGTTGCGGTCATAGAGCGCCTTAGGCAGGCCAATATTCATGAAAAAATATCGCCATCTGACAAGTCTGAGCCTGATTGCCCTGTGTTTAGTTGCCGGGGCGATCCGGCTTAACCGGCTGGATGAAATGGATACGAAGGGGGACGAAGTGTGGCTGTTGGAGTATGTCCGGTCGGGCGGCGGCCTCGTTCAGTATTGGAATTTCCACTGGGGCGATTTCAAGACCGGCCGATCCATGTTTTTACCGCGGATGGCCGCCGCCGCCATGATCAAATGGCTGGGCTTGGAACCCAATCGTTTTAATGGGCGTCTGCCGTATGCGTTGGCGGGGATCCTGACGATTCCGGCCCTGTTCCTGCTGGGGCTGCGTCTGGGCGATGGACGATTGGCCTGGATTCTGGCGTTCCTGGGAACAATCAATCCCTATCTCGTTTTTTACTCGCGAGTGGCCCATATCTATGCTTTCCCGCTCTTCTTCAACGTTCTGGTGGCCGCCTTTGCCGGCGGTATCATACGGGCCTTGCAACGCAAGGAGCGGCCGCAGACTGGGGACGTAGTCTGGTTTGTGGTTGCTTCCATCCTTGGGTGTCATTCCCACATTTCTTCGTGGGCCTTGGTTGGTATGCTGTGGGTTCCGATCCTTGGTCAACTGATTCTGTTCCGTCACAATGCCCTGGTGCGCTCCGCGGCAGGTTGGCTTTCCCTGGCTCTGGCGATTTGGTTCTTATCCATTTTGCCATGGGTGTATGTGTTCATTTCCGCGCTGTTCACCGCCCAGGAATCGTTTTTAAAAGGAGGCACCGGCCCGGTTGTGTTCGTGGCAATGTGGCGGTTGCCTTTCGTGATGGCCTGGGGTGGGGGTATGCCCCGGCTTATTATCACCATCGGATTGATCCTGGCGGGAATGGTGGGGGGGCTGCTAAGCGCGCGCTGGCGCGCCGCCATCGGCGTCACGCTCGCCTTAAGCCTGCTTTTATTTGTCGGACTGTCGTTGATTACGCTTACCGGCGGAGCGTTTTTCAATCTGCGCTATTATACGCCGTTGTGGCTGACCTTTCATCTTTTGAGCGCGCTGGGGATTCTGCTCCTGGCCGAGTGGATTGTCGCGGCAGCCCGGCGCGGCGGTGGGAAAGGGCTTAAGGCGGGCGTTGCTCGCTCCAACGCAGCCTCCGGCCAGCCCTGCGTAGCCTTTGGGCGAAGCATGGGCGCAGCCTGGGTTGCGGCGGCCTTATGCGGGGTGGTGGCCGCGTTCATGGCGGGGCCGATTTACTGGACATTGCGTTTGCCGGGCAATCCGGCCCCTTATTCGCTGATCAACCGCTGGATGGATGCCAACTTGGCCAAAGGCTCGCTGGTGATTGTGGATCGCTGGTTTGAACCCTGGAACGAGATGCGCTACCATGCGCCGAGCAATCTTTATCTTGCCTTCACGATTCCCAACGAGCCGAACGAAGTTCTGGTGAAATACAATTGGACCAGAACTGTTCAGGATTTCTTTGCCGAGTATCCCGATAGCGCCTATCTGGAGCTGGTCAAAAAAAGCCCGGTAATCGGGCAAGCCTGGGAGTGGCCGCGCCGGCATTTTGCCCGGCACATGGTCTTTACCAACCAATACGCCCTTTGGCTGCGTCAGGTCGTGCTGGCGCCGGAAGAAAGCTATTATTATGACGACACCAATCGCATCATCACCGAGCTTTTTTACGATACGCGCGCCGATGCCGTGGAGAAAGCCCGGCAAGCCGGCCGGGAGACCCTGGTGTGCTATGGAACGGGGTGGGGCTATGTCAAGCTCTGGCAGCAACTTAAGGATTTCCGCGACTGGCGGGTTCTGGAGGAGCAAGCCACGCTGGATGTGTATAATCTCACCTCCCGGACCAATACGGTCACGCTCCTCGTGCGGGGCATGGCCATAAACGGCAGCAAGCGCGTACGCTTTGGTTCGATCAGCCAGGCCGATTTCCAGAACCTGCAGTTGGCCCAGTGGCGAGTTGACCGTCTGAGCCTCAAGCCTGGCTTGAACCAGTTTGTGCTTACGGACGCATTCTGGCCGGCGGCTAAAAATCCCCTGCTGGTAGATCAGGTGGAAGTGATGGTGGAAGACCTCAGCGGTCAGCAGTCAGAGGTCAGTCGCAGATGAAAGTCGGGCGACGGACTGACGGCCTGCCAGCAGAAGTTCGCTCTTGACCTGACAATCCAAGTATGTATTTTACATTGTCATGTATAAGCGAATCATAGATTTATCCTGTTGCGCTCAGGAAAGCTGTTTTTTATGGGGACCGCGCCAAACAGGCAAAAGCACCTTGCTTAAGATGCGCTTTCCTGGCGCCCGGTATTACGATTTGCTGTTATCAGACGTGTACCGTCGATTCATGAGCAATCCCGACTTGCTCCGCGAGGAAATTCTTGCTGCAGACCGCGCGTCTTCCTCTCCGCCGGCCGGACCCATTATTATTGATGAAGTGCAAAAGGTTCCGGATTTGCTGGATGAAGTCCATTGGCTGATCGAGAATCGGCAGCGCCGGTTTATCCTGTGCGGTTCCAGCGTGCGTAAGCTTAGACGCAAACACGCTAATCTACTCGGCGGGCGGGCAAGTCGTTTGGAACTGCATCCCCTGGTGTTTCCGGAAATCCCGGATTTTTCACTTGGGCAGGCGCTCAACCGGGGCCTGCTCCCGCGTCATTACCGGCACGCTAATCCTCGGCGTCTGATTCACGCCTATGTTGGGGATTACTTGAAGGAAGAAATTGCGGCGGAAGCCTTGACCCGTAATATTCCAGCCTTTAGCCGGTTCTTGGAGGTGGCCGCCTTGTCCAACGGTGAAATCATCAATTTCCACAATATTGCTGCGGAATGCGGCGTTAGTGCGCCCACGGTCAGGAGCTATTTTGAAATTCTGGTGGATACCCTGATCGGGCGTTTTTTGCCCGCATTTGTCAAACGGGCCAAACGCCGGTTGATTGGCGCTCCCAAGTTCTTCCTGTTTGATGTTGGTGTCGCAGCCCAACTGGCCCACCGCGGAGAGGTGGCGCCCGAGTCAGAGCTGTTCGGCAAGGCGTTGGAACACTTTATTTACATGGAACTCTCCGCGCATAGCAGCTATTCGGGTTTGCTCTATCCGTTGGCTTACTGGCGGACCGCCTCTCAATTCGAAGTTGATTTTATTCTGGGTGATCGCGAGATTGCCGTGGAAGTAAAAGCAACCGCTCTGGCAACCGATAGACACCTGAAAGGTTTGCGAGCGTTCAAGGAGGAATATCCCCATAAACGCTACATCCTGGTTACCCGGGATGCGGCTCCGCGCCGGACCGCGGATGGCATTGACATTCTGCCATGGCGGGTATTCCTCGAAAGGTTGTGGGATAATAAAATTGTTCGTTAAGGTGAAGGTTGTCTTATGAGCACAGTGCGCATCCTTATTGCCGCTCGTGATCCAGAGCTGGTAGGCAGACTGTCGGAGCTGCTGGAAGCGTTGGGCTATGCTGCCGCTGGCGCCCTGGGCGCCGGGGAGGCGCTGCGCCTGGCCGAAAGTTTCAAGCCCGATCTGCTCCTGATGGAAGCTCGGCTGGAGGAGGAATGGAAAGCCCGGCAAGTCGCCCGCCTTCAGCCGCTTTGGCCCCTTCCCATTATTTTCCTGGTGGCGGCCGCGGAACTCGAACAGTGGCGGCAATCCCGGACGGTCGAACCGCACGGGGTTATTCTCCTGCCGGCCGATGATTACGAAGTCAAAATGATCGTCAAGCTGGCTTTAGATTCGCAAGCGCTTGAACGGCA
Source organism: Lentisphaerota bacterium (assembly GCA_016188985.1). GTDB lineage: Bacteria > Verrucomicrobiota > Kiritimatiellia > JAAZAB01 > JAAZAB01 > VSJD01. The sequence continues at coordinate 10,245 of JACPGM010000173.1, forward strand.
GATCCAGGGAAGCGAGCAGAAATACCAGACGATGATCGCTGAGCGCGGGAAAGCGGAGTTAGCCCTCAAGGAAAGCGAAAGCCGCTATCGGCGCCTGGTGGAATCCACCACCGATTACATTTATTCCGTGAAGGTTGAAAATGGCCGGGCGGTCTCGACCTATCATGGCCCGGCTTGCATCACCGTTACCGGCTATACCTCGGCGGAATACGAAGCCGATCCTAATCTCTGGCTTAACATGGTTCATCCTGCGGATCGCCAGCAGGTGCTGGACCAGGCCGAGCGCTTGCTGAAGGGGCAAACCATTCAGCCCCTGGAACACCGCATAATTCACAAGAACGGCCAGGTCCGCTGGATTCGCAATACCCCCGTGCCACATCAGGATGGCGCCGGGCGTTTGGTGGCTTACGACGGCCTGGTCAGTGATATCACCGACCGCAAACTGGCGGAAATCCAGCTCGATGCGCATGCCTGCCGACTGGAAATCATGAATATGATTATCATGGCGGTAAATCGGGCGACGGAACTGACTACTTTGCTGGACGAGGTGCTGGAAGCGGCGCTCAACCTGATGAACTTCCGCGGCGCCGGGATTTATATTGTGAATGCCCAGGGAACAATGGCGGAATTGACTTCGTCGCAGGGATTACCGGCCGACTATGTGAGCGGGTTCCGGCGCTTGCCGTTAAATGATCCGCAATATCGGGTGCTTTTTGAGCGGAGCGAGGAGACTTTCATCAATGATTATTCCTGCGAGGCGCCGGAACTGGCCCGTAAATGGAATATCCGGGCGATGGCCCGCATTCCGCTCACTGCCCGCCAGGCGGTAATTGGCGCCCTGCTGCTGGTTCACGATACCCCGCATGTGTTTACCAGTGAAGAGCAGGAATTGTTATTGGCCATCGGCCGGCAAATTGGAACGGCCATTGACAAAATGCGCGCGGAACTGGCCTTGCGCGAGAGCGAAGAGCGCTATCGAACTATTTCCGAGCAGTCCCTGGTGGGAATTCAAATGATCAAGGACGGCAAGCTGCTCTTTGTCAACGACGGCTGGACCAGCATTACCGGCTATACCCGCGAGGAAATCAAAGCCTGGGGGTTTGAAGATTTCGCCAAGATTGTCGCGCCGACTGATCACGACTTCTTCCTGGACCAGGTTCGCAAAAAACAACTCGGCCTGGCCGATGGCATTGTGCCGGTTCATGATTACCGCTTCCGTTCCAAGACCGGCGAAGTCAAGTGGGTGCTGCTGCATTCCCGCTCCGTGCAGTTTGGCGACGGGCGGGCGGTAGTCGGCGTAATTATTGACATCACCGCGCGCAAGCTGGCCGAGCAGGCCCTGGAGAACGCCAACCAGCAATTGCGCGCGCGCGAACAGGAGTTGCTCAGCGCTAACCGGGACAAGGAGGCCTTGCTCAAGGAAATCCATCACCGCGTGAAAAATAATCTGCAAGTCATCTCCAGCCTGTTGAAACTCCAACTCGGACATGTTCAGGACGCGGAAGCCGCCGCCGTGATCCGCGACTGCCAGAACCGGATCAGAACCATCGCCATCGTGCACGAGAAACTGTACCAGGCGCCGAACCTGGCGGAAGTGGATATCGGCAATTATCTCCAGAGCCTGGTCAGCCACCTGTTCCGGGTGTTTCTGGTGGATTCCAATTCGGTCGCCATGGATGTGGCTGTGGATAAGGTAGTCCTGCCTATTGACCAGGCCATTCCCTGCAGCTTGATCATCAATGAATTGGTGTCCAATGCCCTGAAATATGCCTTTCCCAATAACCGCCGGGGCTTGATTCGCATCCGGCTCTCATCCGGCGGCGATGGCCTGGTGCGATTGGAAGTCGGCGATGACGGCATAGGCTTGACGCCCAAGAAGGATTACCGCAATACTACGACTTTAGGCTTGCAACTGGTAATGACTTTTGTGGAGCAATTGGGCGGTGCAATTGAGTTGGCTCAAGGTCTCGGAACGGTGTTTGTGATTACGTTCCCGGCGAGCAAGAAAACGTGAACGGCGTGTTTGGCCAAGTCAACATTCCGGGTACCTGCTTATGATTTGTTCGTCATTCCCGACCTGATGCTACTCTGCGAAGTTCCGCCATAGCGGATCCGCCTTCTGGCGGAAAGCCTCCCTGCTCTGCGAAGCCGCTACGCAGGGCGTAGAAGAGTCGCTACGAAGCACGAGTCGGGAATCCAGAATCGCTTTTCGTAGGAACAACCTGGATTCTCGCCTACGCGGGAATGACCGGCAAAGACCGCGCGCCTACGGAGAGTCGAACTCCGCTTCCCAGGATGAAAACCTGGTGTCCTGACCGATAGACGATAGGCGCGGTTAAGGGCCTGGAAAGAAAGTTAATTTCTTTCCAGGCCCTAAAGGCGGCTCAACCATAACAAAAGGTCTTTCCGGCGCAATTGAAAAAACAGCTTGGCGGCGCGCACCCTTGCGGCGAACGTTGCCGGAACAACCTTCCGAGGAACTATCCGGCGTATTTCTGATCCTGCCAAGCCTTGGGATTATCAATGGCCGGCCGTTGACTGGGCGGAGAAATGATTGTGTTAAAGCTTAAGGAAAGTCGGCGCGCGCGCATTACGGATAAACATCCCCGGCGCTGGATTTTAGAATGGAACCCGTCGCAAGATTACAATGGGCCGCTGGAAGTCGAATTGCGCTGCGCGAGTTTGAAAAGCGTGATCCAATGGCGGTGGTTTGATTTTGCGCTTCACGGCAGGAGAGCAACGAAGCTGTGGCAGGTAGCGCCCCAGCCATCCTATCATTATATTCTTGAGCATAATCGCTCTCAGACCTTGGTTCGGTTCCGCTTGCCGGCTGGGATAAAGAAAAAAAACCGCTGCCAGTTTAAGCTCACGGTCAAGCCTCCGCCAATTTACGGTCTCACGGCGCCCATTGCGTTGCTGCTCTTCAAAGACGCCGAAACAATCGCTACTGAAGGTCCCGTGATACTCGCCGCCCGCGCCGGCCGACCGGCAGCCCTGAGTATAGCTTCCCGCGCGGCGTCGGAAGATGATGGCGCCCTGCGGGTTGTGATCGCGCCGATTGACCGATTTGGTTACCCCGCCCAATTTGCCCATCCGGTTTCCGTGCGCCTGAGCGTCGCCAAAGCGACGGCTTGGCAAGGCTCAGTTCAGGGCGCGCGCATGCTTTTCTTGAAATTGCCGGCCAAGAAAACAATGCGCCTGAGGGCGAAGATAGATCCGCAACAACTCCGTGGGGACAGACGACAGATAAGCAACGCTGAATTGGCGGCGGGCAAACTGCAAGCAGTTTCCAATCCGGTATGGTCGCGCGCACCGCAAGGGCTCATGCCGCTTTTCGGTGAAATCCACTGGCACACCGATTTATCCGAAGATGGCAGTGGCTCGCTGGCGGCGGCGTTCCTGGCGGCGCGCGATTTTCTGAATCTCGATTTCGCCGCTCCAAGCGACCACACGCCCGTCGGTGATAAGTGGCGCAACACTGTTCAGGTCTGCGACCGCTTTAACGCTCCGGGCAGTTTCGCAACCATTTACGGATTTGAACACAGCAGTTCTCACGGGCATGTTAACTTCTACTTTACAAATCCGGACCATCCGCTGCAGCCCGATACTGCACCCAAGTGTTCGCAGCCGGCGGCCTACATGGACACTCTGCCTTTCAAGCACTTCATTGTCATTCCCCATCATTCCAACGCCGTCAGCGACGCAGTCAGAGCCGATGGCACTACTTACTGGCGCCAGTATCCCTGGGGCCGGCCGCGCGCGTATTTGTGTCTGGTGGAGATTTTTCAGATCCGCGGCAACTTTGAACAGGAATCGCCCCCGCCCGGATGGCGGACACTGCAGCGCAACAATGGCAGTAGCGTGCAGACGGCGCTTAATAAGGGCCACAAGCTCGGTTTTGTCGGCGGCACCGACAATCATTGCGGCTGGCCCGTGATCTTATCGGAATTGGCAACCGCCCCGCGCTTTCCCAATGATAAAGTTCCGCTTCCCAGCCGGATTTATACGGGTGTGTGGGCGCGAAGCCGCAGTCGCGGCGAGATTTTCCGGGCGTTATCACTACGGCATACTTGGGCCTGCTGGGATACGCGCGCCATTGTCTGGTTTGCTATTAATGGTGTTTTGCAAGGCGGGGAATTAAGGGCGAAAAGGGGCAGCGCCCTTAAGGCTTGGATCAGGCTCTCGGTCGAAGCTCCCCTCGAGCTGCTGGAGATAGTCAGCCGCGCCGGGGTTGTGCGTTCGTACAGGAGTTTTGACGCTGGCCTTGATCTGGAAAAGCGTGTTAATCTGGGCACGGCGTTGGAGGATTCTTATTATTATTCGCGCGCGCGCCAGAAAGATGGCGCGCTGATCTATGCTTCCCCTGTATTCGTAAAGGTCGGGTGAAAATCGGCGAACGCGGCTTTAATCCGGGTAGCAAGCCGCGGTTTTGAAAGGCTGGAAAATGGCATTAAATCGTTCTGCCGCCAAACCGAATGTCCTGATTTTCTGCGTTGATCAGATGCGGGCGGATTATCTCTCCTGCGCCGGTAATCCGGTCGTAAAGACCCCCAATTTGGACAATCTGGCTGCCCGCGGCACGATTTTTTCCAGGTCCTATTGCAGTAACCCCATTTGCATGCCGGCGCGCGCGACGATGTTTACCGGACTGCTTCCCCGGGACCATGGGCTGCGCACCAATGGGCAATTCATGCGGCCGGGCTTGCCGACGCTTCCCGGCGTCCTCGCCGACTCCGGCTATCGCACGCATGCCGCGGGGAAATTGCACCTGACCCCCTGGGTTCCCAACATTAATCCTCCGGCGCCAGCGCAATATCCTGAATGCCTCCAGTATTGGAACGAAGGCATTATAAAAAAATTTCCGGTTCCCTATTATGGCTTTCAAACCGTGGATTTTGTCGGCGGCCATACCAGCTATGCCTATGGCGATTACATTCATTGGTTATCCGCCCAAGGCGGTGACCGGGAAATGCTTGCCGCCCGCAAAACCCGGAAAACGCCGAGCGCCGCTCCCGGATGCTATCAGATGGCTCTGCCGGAAGAACTGCATTACAACCGGTACATAGCCGATTCGACCATCCGCCTCTTTGCGGAGGTCGCTCAGGCTAAAAAACCTTTTTTTGCCTGGTGTTCCTTTCCCGACCCGCATCCGCCGCTGGCCCCGCCGGCGCCCTATGGCGCTATGTATAATCCAAAAGATATTCCGCTGCCGCGCGGACGTGAAGGCGAACGGCGGGATTTGCCGGCCTACTATGAGCAAATCATTGCCGGCAAAAAACAGAATGGCGCCAAGGTTGCGTCCGGCCTCCCCGCTGATCAACTGCAAGAAATGATGGCCTTGACCTATGGCATGATAACCCACATTGACCATGAAATCGGGCGGGTCTTGAAAGCCTTGCAGGAGCGCGGACTGGCCGATGAGACCATGGTTGTTTTCTTGTCCGATCATGGCGATATGATGGGCGACCATGGGCTGATTGGCAAGGGCCCCTTCACTTTCCAGGGCTGCATAAGAATCCCGACGATTGTCTCCGCTCCCGGCCTGAGCGCGGGCAGGTTGTGCCCGGCCCTCATTTCCCAGATTGATCTCCTGCCTTCCATTCTTGACTATTGCGCGATTCCCGCGCCGGGCAGCAATTGGACAACCAAGGACGGGCATTTTACCTGGGGCCAGATTCAACCCTTAGCCGTGTATCCTGGTAAAAGCTGGCTCAAGCTGCTGAAAGGGGAACTGCCCGTAACTCGCACCGCGGTGGTGATTGAAAATAATGATCTGCCGACCGGTTACCACATCCGCTGCCTGGTCACTGAAAAGCACCGTTTGACAATCTATCCCGGGACTCCCGACGGCGAACTATTTGATTTAAGCAACGATCCCGATGAAGCGCATAACCTCTGGTATCGGCCGGAGGCCAATGCCCTCAAGAACGCGCTTATCATCGAACTGCTGCACGAGTACAGCCGGCAAACGCCATTTTATCCCGTGCCGCCCTGGAATTCGTAAACTCAAAAAAACAGCAACTTCCCGCTTGCGCTGCCCGGGCGCTCTTGCTTATAGTATTGCTTCTGGCCCATAACCGGCACGGCGGGGAGAATTTACTATGGCGCGTGTTTGTGACATCTGCGGCAAGGGATTGCGCACGGGCAATATTATTACCCGGCGCGGTATGCCCAAAGCCAAGGGCGGTATCGGCCTGCACACGACCGGCATTACCCGCCGGCGCTTTCTGCCCAATCTCCAGAAAATCCGGGTCAGGGAGCATGGCGGCATTGCCATTCGCAAAGTTTGTGCTGCCTGCATCAAGTCCGGCAAAGTGGCCAAGGCCTGAAAAGCCCTGGCCGACGCTCGGGCAGGCTACAGCCACGCCAGTAGTCCCGCCAACGCGGCAAAGAGCAGCGCAAGCAGGATTTTGCTCGGCATTACATTCGTCCGGCTCCACTGCAGCAGGCGCGCGTTGGTGACGCCATAATACCCCGCCAGGAAAACCAGCACTTGCGGCGTTACCACAAAAACGTTGTAAATGACCAGCAAACCCAGCGCCTGTTGGGTGGTTGCCTGTCGGCTTAAATATACAAGCGTCGGCACATAAACCTGCCCGGTGCAGACGCTTTCCAGCAGCGTCACCAGGAACCCGATAGCGCAACTGCCGCATAACAGCCAACCTGCCCGCCCGCCTACATCGCTGGACGAAGTCCTGCGGGCAGGCAGTGCTACAGCGTTGCAGGCGCGGCGCGCCGAAAGCTGTTTGCGCATGATGGAGTGAATCCGGTTGCGAATCGTTTGCGGCAGTTGCAGCCGCACCAGGCCGGCTTGGCCGGTGCTTCCGAAAGCCCAGGCGTCTTTCAAGGAAAGTAGACAAAGAATTACCAGGACACAGACCGTCAGCCAGCGCAGCGCTTCGCCGGCCAGTTTATAGGCAGAAAACGTTTGAATGATGTGGAAGACACCGAAGCCCAGTAGAAAATAGGTCAGGAAAACCGCGCTGCAGAAGCCAAGGCCCACGGCGATTAATTCTCTTCCGCGCTTGCCGGCTACGCTCAGCAAGGTCATGAAGAAAATAAGCGTGGCAAAAGCGCAGGGATTGAGCCCGTCAATCAGGCCCGCCAGGGCTATGACCGGGATCGTCCAGGTTTCCATGCGCTTGTTAAGAACGGTGTCGCCCGTTGTCCCGCCTTCTGACGTTAAATATTCAACGTTGGGCGTTTGCTTCTCTTTTCCGCCCTCCGTCTTTGCCAGCAGCGCGGCTTCCACGGTCGGGATGAGCTTGGCCTTAATGGCTTGGAGGCCCCCCAGATGCACGGTTTCATCCACATAAACGGCCACGCGCTCCGTGGTCTGCACGCCTGACTTTTCCTGGAGCACGGCCAGCCGCAAATAGTTCGTTGGATTGTAAATGTCATACCGCTTGAGATCCAGATCTTCGCCGAGCAGTTCCGTTAAAGACGGAAAAACCTCTTCCTCCAGTTCGCGGCATTCTTCGCAGCCCGGCGTGTAGAAATATTCAACCAGGACCTGGCCCGCTCTCAGGGCCGCTGTCGAAGGATGCTGACTCGGCAAAGGCTGGTGGCTTTCGGAAGCTTGCGCCGAGTAGGTGCAGGATAGCGCCGCAGCACTTAACAGCCATAGAATCCAGGATTGCATGGCCGTACGATAGCATAGCTCAATAGGAAATGGATCAGTTATTTTGGGGTGTAGCCCTGGCCGACGCTCGGGCAGGCGGCGGTTCGAGCTTGTCCCGCGCCGCGCGGGAAGAACCGCAACGCCCTGCCGTTCTGGCGCTTGTCCGCCTCTGGTGAAAATGTCCCCTGCAACTGAAAAATCCACACGCCATGAAACCAGGTTTCCCAAAAAATAACTGACCGGTTATTTTTTTGAAAATAATTGTTGACAGGGTGAGGTGAAGCTGGCAGAGTGCTAAAAAAAGGAAAGAGTTTATGAGCAACCAGGCAACCAGGCAACCAGGCAACCAGGCAACCAGGCAACCAGGCAACCAGGCAACCAGGCAACCAGGCAACCAGGCAACCAGGCA
>JACPGM010000172.1 GCA_016188985.1 Lentisphaerota bacterium
GGCCACGGTTCCGGCCAGGATACGCCGCTCATCGCCCTGTTCGGTGAATTTATAGATATCCTGCACGGGGAAGCGGAACGGCAACTTTTCGGGCAGCTTCTTCATCTGGAAGCGATCAATCTGCTCAAGCACGGTCGGGCCCTTATACCACGCCGTTTGCGCGGCCGGCGCCGCGATATTCACGCCCTCGGTCCCGCTGACCGGGATGAAACTCACCGGTTTGATCTGAAGGAGCTCGAGAAACTGCGTGTACTTGGCAACGATCTCGACGAACGGCGCCTGGCGGTACTCCACCAGATCCATTTTATTCACCAGCACCGCCAACTGGCGCAGCCCCAGCATCGAGAGCATATAACCGTGGCGTTTGGTGTTCTCCTGAATCCCGGCTTTGGCGTCAATGACCAGCAAAGCCGCTTCGGCGCGCGCGGCGCCGGTAATCATGTTCTTCAGAAACTCCACGTGCCCGGGAGCGTCAATCAGGACGTAATGGCGCTTGGCGGTCTTGAAGAAGCAGCGCGCCGTGTCAATGGTGATACCCTGGGCCTGCTCATCCTTGAGGGCGTCCAGGAGAAAGGCATATTCAAAGGGCTTGGCGTTGCGGCGGCACAGGGCGCGCACAGCCTCCAGTTTGCCTTTGGGCAGCGCGTCGGTCTCGACCAGCAGGCGGCCGATGATCGTGCTCTTGCCATGATCAACGTGGCCGGCCATCACAATGCTCATCTGTTCGGTTTGCTCAGCGTCCTTCATTACATGCATCCCCCGTGGAGGGTCTCCTGTGTCTTCCCGCTTCCCGCTTTCAGCTTCCTGCTTTACATGTATCCCCCGCGGCGCAGGGTCTCGAGCGTGCCGCTGTCTTCTTTGTCCTGCTCGCGCCCGGAGCGCTCGGCGATATTGGCGAACTTGCCGCTGCGCAGTTCTTCAATGATTTCGGCTACGTTTGCGGCGGTGGATTCCACCGGGCCCGTGCACGGCGCGCAGCCCAGCGAGCGGTAGCGCCGGCCGTCGCCGCGGTTAAAGTATAGCGGAATGACCGGAATATTTTCCCGTTCGATATACTCCCAGATGTTCAGTTCCGTCCAATCCAGCAACGGGTGAATCCGCACGTGGGTGCCGGGGGCGAAATCGGTTTTAAACTGGCCCCAGAGTTCGGGCGGCTGATCGGCCACGTCCCATTCGCTCTGCTCGTCGCGCGCGGAGAAATAGCGTTCCTTGGAGCGGCTGCCTTCTTCATCGGCGCGCGCGCCGACAATCACGCCGGTGAAGACCTCCGGCTTTTCCTCCCGCACGTATTTTCCCAGGGTATGATCAAAGCGCTCGCGGGGCCAGTCGGCCGAGAGCGCGTGCTTGAGCGCTTCGGTCTTCAAAACCCGGCAGCAAGCCACCCGCGAAAGACGCTTGTCCGGAAAAGTCTGTTTTTCCGCGAGGGCCGTGACGTTCTGGCCAACGATCAGGTCAAGATGCAACTCGCGCACCAGTTGATCCCGAAAGGTGATCATCTCCGGAATCTTGAAGCCGGTATCAATATGCATCAGCGGGAAAGGCACATGCCCGAAAAACGCCTTGCGGGCCAGCCAGAGCAAGACCGTGCTGTCCTTGCCGATTGACCACAGCATCACCAGGTTCTTAAACTCCCGGTAAGCTTCGCGGAGGATATGCACGCTCAGCGCCTCGATTTTATCCAGATGAGTCATGGTTAAAAAACAGTTTTAATAACGTTTTTCCGCCGGTTTGTAGCCGCGCCCGCCCGCCTGCAACGCTGTAGCACTGCGGGCAGGCCACGGCGTCACCGCCGCGGCTACATGAGGCATGGATCACACTTTTTAAGAAAGAACCTTTCTTATCCTTATTTGTGACTATTGTGCATCCCTGGCCGAGCTCGGGCAGGCTTTGTGGCTATTTTTTCTGGTTCCCGCACATGCAGGCCGCACTCCTTATGCTCCGGCGATTCCCACCACCAGCGGCCGGAGCGCGCTTCAGCGCCGGGCGCAACCGCGCGCGTGCAGGGCTCGCAGCCAATGGAAGCATAGCTGCGGTCATACAGGCGGTTATACGGCAGTTTACGCCGCCGGATATAGTCCCACAATTGTTCCGACTTCCAAAGAACCAAGGGATTGATCTTGATAATGCCGCCATGAACTTGATCATAGTCAACGGCTTTCAGCGCGCCACGGGTGATGCTTTGTTCCTGGCGCAGGCCGGTAATCCAGGCCTTTAAGCCCTGCAGCGCGCGCGCCAGGGGTTCGACTTTCCTTATCCGGCAGCACTCCTGCCGGGCTTCCAGGCTTTCGCGGAATGAATAAAGTCCTTTCTCCCGCTCCAGCCGCTCCACGTCCTCGCGCTTGGGAAAATGCCACTCAACGGCGATCTTAAAATGTTTACGCGCCTCATCGGCGCACCGGTAAGTTTCCTCGTTGAGCCGCCCGGTATCAATGGCAAAGACCCGCGCATCGGGCCTGACCTGCACCGCCATATCTATCAGCGCGACATCCTCCAGGCTGAAGCTGCAGGCCAGCGCTACCTGAGGATGAAACGCCTCCAGTCCCCAGCGCACCAGCTCCTCGGCTTTATCCGTAGCCGGAAATTGAATTGAACGTTTCTGTTCCATTCTATCTTCTTTCAACTGAGCCGTTTAAAAAACCAGTTTTTGCCACACTTGTCCGCCAAGGTGAAAAAATGCACAAGGAAAACCCGAAAAACTGTCCGTCTTGTGAATTTTGTGCCTCTTTGTGGCTGCGATTGAAATTACCTCATATATTATAACCCGGCGCCGCTTGCTCCACCATGGCGCGCTCTTTACAGGTCATATCGTCCAAAGTGATACCTTCGAGCGCCGCTGATAACTTATTGTCTACTTCTTCCCATGCTCCCCGCGACCCGCACGTGCTGCTACGCGGGCAAGTTGTCGGCGCGCTAACGCAAGAGACCAGCGCGCAATCTCCCTCTAACACGGCCAAAATCTTGCGCAGCGTAATGCTTGCCGGCTTCCGCGCCAACGCATAGCCGCCATGCGGACCCGCGACCGCCCGGATCAGCCCGGCCAACTTCAAGGGATTGACGATCTGCCACAGGTACTTCTCCGAGATGGCCTGCCGCTGGGCCACCTCCTTTAAAGTCACCTTGCCATTGGCCGCATGGGTTGCAAGGTCTATCAGAAACCGGACGCCATAGCAGCCTTTTGTTGATATTTTCATGGTTTTTCCAATGCCTGAATAATCTCCAGTAAATCTATAGACAATTCAAAGAATGCCACTCTGTCAGATATGATGCAAGTGCAATTTTCAACTTTTTTCAGGGGTCAAAACCAAGGCTTTTGCGTAACCTGCCCCACCCCGTTAGGCCCAATTTAATCCGATAAAATCCCGTCACCACTCACCACGGACCTGCCCGCAGTGCTTCGCTCAGCGATGCAGGCGGGTTGCGCGGATTACACTGATATGGGGAACTTGATTAATATCCGTGCCATCGGTGTCCACCACGGGCGGGTCTGCCTGTGGCATGATAATCAGTGGTGGAAGGCTCTGTTAGGACTGAATGAGTGCAGGCGCTTGAGTAGTCACAAAATTTCTACTCCTTTCACCCACCCTTTTCAGCTTGATCATTTCAACAATTGGTTTAAGTTATGACCGCGATCATTGATTGCTGACAACTAATGTAAAGCAACCGCCCGGCAAGAAAGGAAAAGCGATGAAACTCAAAGCAATTATGATCTTCGTTCTCATAGCAACGCGGTGCGCGCTGGGCGGCATGTTCGAGGAAAGCGACTGGCAGGTGGCTTTCAACGCCAAGGTAACTCACGGAAAGCTGGAAGCTGAAACACCCACGGGACGGATCGACATCCTGACCGATACCCACGCGATCGAGGTCGAGCATGCCAGAAACTATCGGGCTGGGATTAAACAGGCTCTGCAATACGCCGGCGCGACCAAGAAGAAACCGGGGCTGGCCTTGATAATGGACGGCGTGCAAGACACCCTTCAAGCGGTTGAAGCCGCCAAAAAACTTTGCGCGGAGTCGGATGTCGCCTTCTGGCTGGTCAACGAGCACGTGAGCGTGAATGACCTCGCAGAGCAGAAACCGGCGCGCCTAACATCGGAGCCGACGACGACAAATGCTCCGCAACTTGAAAAGAAACCCGACCAAGCCCAAAACATTGAGCAAGGATACTGGCTCAACACGAAGAGCAGCGTTCGCCACAACCGCAGTTGCCGCTGGTTTGGCAACACCGTGAATGGACGTCCCTGCGGACAAGACGAAGGACGTGCCTGTAAACAATGCGGCGGATAAGAGCTAGGATAACGGCGACTGAATCCACTCGAACTGGGCCAGGACAATGATCGCCAAAGTATAGATGAGCGAGATCAGGAAAAAGCGCCATAAAGATAGAGCACGTTCTGGCTTGCGCAGCAGTTTGCGCGCGCTGAGGTGCATCAATAGCAGCCCCGCCAGGTTTGTAGCCCAGTAGGCGCCAATAAAGGCACCCAGGAATAAGCTCCGGCCAAAGATTGCCGCCAGTAGTTGCCCGGCCAGACAGGCAATCGGCAGATTGACCAAAGCATCGTTCCACCAACTGATTGGCGAGAGGACGAACCCAAGCGCAAACAAGCCGCCCCATGCCAAACGCCATAGATGATCCCCTGGTCGCGCCACAAACGGTCCCCCTTGATCCTCACCACCATAGTGAAATAATCGCTGAAAGCGACTGTTTTTTCTGGCCGTCGCAAGTCGGCCATGCCCTTGTTGTCTGGCAGGGCGCAAATTTTGCGCTCGCCTGTCCCTGCTTCGGGTGATAGTATATTCTCAAAATCAGATTCAGCCTAAAGCCCGTTTTGCCATTGAAGAGCTTTGTCAAGGGACGGAGGGAAAATGACTCCCACTCGACAAACCATCATAGCTATTAGTCGGCTATGGAACGAGGCGATCCGCAGGGGGGAGTCGCTGCCCATGTGGTTGTTGGGCGATCTTATTGATGATTTCCGGCTGCGCAGCGGAACTCCCGAGAAAAAGCTGGCGCTCGTAAATGAAGCGCCGGAGTGGATAAACTCGGAATTGCATGCCAACTGCAACGCCTATCTGGCCGCTGTTGCCGAGACGCTGTGTCGGGAAGTCTCATTAACGCCACCCGCATGGACGGAATCGCCTTGCTGTTATCTGCACCATCCCTGGTTTGCGGGAGGGCTGGAAACACTGAAGGCCATCCTTCTGGTGGAAAGCCCGGTTCCTTTTCGGCGCCGCAATCTGTTTGTCTCCGCCAATGCCTTGGCAAGGGTATAGGTCTCTTTGCCGCTGCCGAGTTGAAGCCCGACGCGCAGAAATGCATTAACAAAGGTAAGACCTAGTTATGAGGTGGTCGCGTGAAGGTAGGGACGGCTCGCCGAGCCGTCCGCGGCGCGTTCGGCGAACGCGCCCTACCTCTTGCCCCCCACAAAACTGAGGGGGGTACTAACAAAGCCTTTTTTCTCTTTACACGGCCGGGGCTTACGGGTATTGTGATTGCCATTCTATTCTCAAGAAAGCATTGGGTATGAAGACTTTTTCCGGCTTGGGCTTGGCTTTTCTACTGGCGTTTATGGTTGCTCCGGTGTTGCGGGAGGCGCCGGCCGCCACGGTTACCTGGACCGCCATGGGAACCAACGACTGGTTTGGGACCAACAATTGGAGCTCGCAGTCAGTTCCGGCCACCGGTGATGACGTGGTCATAACCAATGACAACGTTACCGTCATCCTGACAAACTCCACGGCGGAATTAAGCTCGCTCCTCATCAGCAACAAGGCGACTCTGCTCTTTTCGAACTGGTCAACGGCCTTGAGCGCGACGAATGTAACCATCGGCGGCCGAACCAGCACCGTCACCTGCGCGGGACCATTCACCAATACGGTGATGTCCAACCGGGTCTGGATTGTTTGTTCCAATCTGACGGTGGCTGCGGTCGGCTACATCAATGTGGACGCTAAAGGCTACGCCGGCGCCGCCACGAATGAGTCGCGCGGCTCCGGACCAGGCAACGGCACGACGCGCGCCGGCGGCAGTTACGGCGGCTTGGGAGGAATGGGAGCATACGATAACGGAACGGATACAACCTATGGCTCGCCGGATGCGCCGCTGTGGCCGGGTAGCGGCGGCGGCGCTTATGGCGGCTCACCTTGGACTTACCGAGGCGGCGCCGGCGGCGGGGCCGTCTACATTCAGGCCAGCGGAATAGTGACGGTTAACGGCAGCATAACGGCCAATGGACAAGTTGGACCAACGGGTAATTCCGCGGGAGGTTCCGGCGGCGGCATCACCATCACTTGCCAAGTGTTCGCGGGAACAGGCGGTCTGATTCAAGCGAATGGCGGCGCTAATAATGGCTATTGCGGCGGAGGCGGCGGAAGAATTGCGGTCATCTATGATGCTGCCGCACAGGGCGCAACCTCCGTGCCATCTATCCGCTTCCTAACGGACCGTGGCCTTGGAGCAGGAGCTGGATATGCGCATGGCGAGATAGGCACATTATATTTTCCGGATACCCTCTTTCTTACCAATCCCATAACTCAGTTTCATGGACAGTGGTTTTCGGCCGGACTGACCAATTTATCCTATAATAGCCTGACTCTCAGCAACTGCTGGATACGTTTCCCGCAGGAAGGCTTGCGCTTAACCGTCAGCAACGACCTGCTGATAACCGGTAGCGCCGGCCGGCTGGAAATCGGAGGCAATAGATTCGCCACCAATATATTTGAAGACCGGGCATATGCTAATATGTACCGCCGTTATAGCGAAATGGGCACTAACCCTTTTCTGGACTGTCGGGGTAACCTGATTTTAACTAATCGCGCAAGTCTCACTGTCTATGCTGGAATGACCAACGCCGCGTTAACTACCGGAGCGGTAGTGAAGGTTGGCAGCGACCTCTGGATTACGACCGGCTGCACAGTCTATGTCTACAGCCATCCGACCAATGGCGGCAGCGTGGTCATTGAAGCCAGCAATGTTGTCATCCAAACCAATGCGAGCATTTCGGCCGACTATCTCGGCTTCGTCACTGCGCCGCGGCGACCCGACAGTAACAATTTGGGATATGGTCCCGGCCGCGGCCAGGAACGCAGAGGCGCCGGTTATGGTGGTTATGGCGGCAACACCACCGCAGTTTACGGGCTAACCTATGGCTCGTCCAATACGCCGGTTGATTCCGGCAGCAGCGGCGGACGGTACCCGAACTCCGGCGCGGGCTACTACGGCGGCGCCGGCGGAGGTGTCATTCGCCTTGAAGTTACCAGCAGCGTGACGGTTGACGGCACCCTCACCGCTAACGGCGGCGACTTGGGTTCGCCGGGATATAGCGGCGGAGGATCGGGCGGCTCGATCTTTATCCGCTGCCGCAATTTTACCGGAGCAACCGGCGGAATTATCCGCGCAAACGGCGGCGGTGGAGCTTATACTCAATCAGCTTCCGGCGGGGGCGGACGCATTGCCGTCTGGCGGATTTACGACAGCTACGGCGGCACCTTCTCCTACTCAAGCCCTTCCGACACCACTTATGATGGCACGGATGGCACCTTAGTGCTGATCAATCTTCCGGTCCCCGGCGCCATCATCACGATGTTTTGAGCGTAATGCCTAGAAAGCGTGAAAAAATTGCGGACGACTGGAGGGCGCGGCTCCGTCCGCGCCGCTTGGCTCCGCCGGAGCGCTACGCCAAGGTGAGTCCGTTTCTCCAGGCGCGGCGGACACGGAGGTCCGCCCTCCACATTTTCGCGCATGCGCGTCATTGGCTTTTCCCGCTGGAAAAACGCAGTTCATTCCCATTCAATGGTGGCCGGCGGCTTGGAGCTGATATCGTAGACCACCCGGTTGATGCCGCGGACTTCGTTGATGATCCGGTTGGAAAGACGCGCCAGGAGGCCGTGCGGCAGGCGGGCCCAATCGGCGGTCATGCCATCCTGACTGGTAACCGCGCGTACAACGATAGTGTGTTCATAGGTCCGGCCATCGCCCATGACGCCCACGCTCTTGACCGGCAACAGCACGGCAAAGGCTTGCCAGAGTTTGTGGCTCACATCCCAGGCGGCAATTTCCTCCTGCACGCGCAGGTCGGCCTGCTGCAGCAGCGCCACCCACTCTTGCGTAACTTCCCCGACAATCCGCACGGCCAGGCCCGGCCCGGGGAACGGCTGACGGTTAATGATAGCTTCCGGCAGGCCCAGCTCTCTGCCCAGATCGCGCACTTCATCCTTAAACAGTTCGCGCAGGGGCTCGATCAACTGGAACTTCAAGTCCGGCGGCAGCCCACCGACGTTGTGGTGGCTTTTTATAGTGGCCGAGGGACCCCCGATGGGCGAAGCGCTTTCAATCACATCCGGATAGAGCGTGCCTTGGGCCAGGAAACGGATTTTGCCCAGGCGGCGGGCTTCCGCCGCAAACACTTCAATGAACCGCTTGCCGATGGCCTTGCGTTTCTTTTCCGGGTCCACTACGCCTTTTAAGTCGCTGAGGAACCGCGCTTGGGCCTGCGCCACGCGCAGGTCAATGCCCAAAGCTCTGGTAAAAGTTTCTTCCACCTGCTCTGCTTCGCCATGGCGCAGCAGGCCGTTATCCACAAAGATGCAATGCAACTGCTGCGGAATCGCCTTATGCAGGAGCGCCGCGGTCACCGCGGAATCCACCCCGCCGCTCAGGCCGCAGACAACCTGACCGCTCCCGACTTTCCGGCGAATGGCGCGGCAGCTCTCGGCGATGAACTGAGCCATCCGCCAATCGCCCCGGCAGCCGCAGGCGTTGAAGATAAAGCGGCGCAGAATATCGGTGCCCTGGTGGGTATGCACGACTTCGGGATGAAACTGCAGCCCGAATATTTTCCACCCCGGATCGGCAAAAGCGGCTACCGGGCAAGTGGGCGTTTGGGCCAGAACGTGAAATCCTTCCGGCAGCTTGAGTACCTGGTCGCCATGACTCATCCAGACCGCGAGGCGGCGAGGAAGCCCATGGAAGAGCGAGCGCGCATCGGTTATGCTGATTCGCGCGTTGCCATATTCGCGCGTCCGGCCAGGTTTGACGGCGCCGCCAAGAATTTTGGCCGTCAATTGCATGCCATAGCAAATTCCCAGCACTGGAATGCCCAGCTTGAACAGCTTGGGATCGCAAGCAGGCGCCTTGGGTTCAAACACGCTGCGCGGTCCGCCGGAAAGAATCAGGCCCGAAGGCCGGAGCCGTTTCAGTTTGGCGGCGGAATTGTCATGCCGGAGGATTTCGGAATAGACGTGCTGCTCGCGCACGCGCCGCGCAATGAGCTGCGTATATTGCGAGCCGAAATCTAAAATGGCAATCCAATCGTGATGCTTCATAATTTCTATGCCTATGAATTTTTCGCCTAAGGCGGATCTGCCTCCGGTTTGTAGCCGCGCCCGTAAGGGCGTGGATTCCCTGGCCGACCCGAGCGTCAGATCCCTGGCCGGCTAAAGCTCCGGCTCGGGCAAGGCGGGCAGGCTTCCGACGGCCACGGCGTCACCGCCGCGGCTACATGAAACAGTCGCCAGCCTTGCGGGGCCTAATTCAACGCGCACACGCTCTTATCCCCTGGCAATTATCTCCCGGAATCGGGCAAAAAGGTAAAAGGGATCGTGCGGGCCGGGCGAAGCTTCAGGGTGGTATTGCACCGCCAGCAACGGTTCAGTTTTATGTTCGAAACCTTCCACGGTGTTATCATTCAAATTAATATGGGTTATCGTAATTTGCGAGGAATCGAGCGACTCGGCCGCCACGGCAAAATTATGGTTCTGAGAAGTGATTTCCACCTGGCCGGTGGTCAGATTCTTGACCGGATGGTTGCAACCGTGATGCCCGAATTTAAGCCGATAGGTCTTACCTCCCAGGGCCAGACCCAGAATCTGGTGGCCCAGGCAAATACCCATAAGCGGCACCTTGCCAATCAAGTCCCGCGCCGCCGCAATGGCATAGGTCACGGCGGCCGGATCAGCCGGCCCATTGGAAAGAAGGACGCCATCGGGTTTCAGGGACAGCACCTCTTGCGCCGAAGTCTTGGCCGGGACAACGGTCGCCGCCAGACCTGAGCGGCGCAGGCTCCGCAAAATGTTCCACTTAATGCCAAAATCGTAGGCTACAATGTGCTCTTTGGCTGGCGGCAAGGTATCGGCTATTCCCCAGGAACTACTCAGAGCGCCGTTTTCATCCCAGCGATAGGGCGCCGCGCAGGTTACTCGCGCGGCATAATCCTGGCCATCCAGTCCGCACCAGGTCGTTGCCCGCTCAATGGCCGCTTGTTCGGTCAAGGCGCCGCTCACCGCCAGGCAGCCTTTCTGGGTTCCTTGCGAGCGCAGTTTGCTGGTCAGCGCGCGCGTGTCAATGCCGGCAATGGCGGGGATGCCGGCCTTCGCCAGGGAAACACTCAACGATTCCCGCGCGCGCCAGTTGCTGGGCGCGTTCATGCCGTGGACAATAAGCCCGTTGGCAAAAAAGCGGCCGGATTCGTTGTCTTCCGGGTTCGTGCCATAATTGCCGATTTCCGGGTAGGTCAGGGTAACGAACTGCCCGGCATAAGAAGGATCGCTGAGAATTTCCTGGTAGCCGGCCATGCCGGTGTTGAATACGACTTCACCCACGGCGTCGGCCGGCGCGCCAACCGAATTGCCGCGATAAATCGTGCCGTCAGCCAGCGCCAGAAACGCTCTTTTTTCCCGCTGCTCCCGCCAGTTCCATTGAGTCATCATACCTCCCTCATCTCCATTCAGCCATCCCGGCAAGGTTTAGCAGGAACGACAAGCTGTGGCAAGCGGCGAAAGCGATGGCGAATAATGAGCCAGTGTTAAGGGGCCAAGAGGTAGGGCGCGTTCGTCCAGCCTTCGTAGCCAGTAGGCTTACTACGGCGGAGTAGGCCCGAACGCGCCTGCCTGCGCCGAAGCGGCTTCGGCAGACAGGCCGCGGACCATCTCGCGCCGTAGCGGCGCTCTGTCGCGTCGCGAAAGCGGACGTTCCCGCCAAGGCGGGATTCCGCCTTATGCGGATCCGCCTGTGGTGGAAAACTCGGCGCTTGCCCCGCCCTGTGGCGGGGAGCCGTCCCTACCCTCATGCGACACCCAATAATTGGCCCATTATGATGGCGAAAACAAGGGCATACCGGCAATGGCAGCGGCGCGCAAAACTAAAATGTCAGGTCAAGGTCGAGCAATGGCGGCACGGATCTCATCTAAAATCGCGGCGGCGGCGACGCGCGGGTCGGCGGCATCAAGAATGGGGCGGCCCACTACCAGAAAATTGGCTCCGGCCCGGACAGCCAGGGAAGGAGTCGCGACCCGTTTTTGATCGCCCAAAGCGCTGCCTGCCGGACGAATGCCGGGAGTAACCAGCAAGGGCGCCGCGCCGAAGCGCCGCCGCAGGTCTTCAACTTCCCAGGCGGATGCCACGAGGCCGTCCAAGCCACAATCCAAAGATAGCTTGCCGAGCGCTATGGCCTGATCTTTCAGCGGGCGGCTGATGCCAAGCTCAATGAGGTCGGTTTCTTTCAGGCTGGTGAGCGTGGTTACGGCAATCAGTTTGGGCGCGCTTGGACCCATGGCCTGCGCCGCGCGCGCGGCCGAGAGCAGCATGGCCCGGCCGCCGGCGGCGTGCAGGGTCAAGAGTCCAATGCCATGCTGCGCGGCGGCGGCAACCGCGCGTTCAACCGTATGAGGAATATCATGCAGTTTAAGGTCGAGAAATATTTTTTTTCCTTGAGAGTGGAGTTCGGCCAGAGCGCGCGGCCCTTCGGCCGCGAATAATTCCAGGCCGATTTTATACCAGTTGATTGCGGAAGGCAGTTTTTGGAGCAAGGTTCTCAAGGCCGGCAACGAGGGCACATCGAGCGCGACAATCAATTCCGGCAGCGCAACCATACCCCTACTCCTTCTTTATATGGCCTCAGTTTCCGGAGCGTCGGCCTTGCGTCCGACGGCTACAGGAGGATGTGCCTGTTGTAGCCGCGAGACAGTAGGCTCGCGTCCAGGTACCGGGCAGTCTACAACCCCAATAACTGACGCATTACCCTTCTCTGGGAAAAGCCCTTGACACGATTTTGGGCCTTCAGTTAAAAGTTAGGGCCAAGTATGGCAGAAGCCGATCTGCAAAATAAAGCAAAAAAACGGTTGACAGCTTATTTCAATTTGATACATTAAGTGTGAATTGCAAAGGAGATCCTAATGAAGGCCGGAATCATTGCGCGGGTTTTATGCGGGCTTTTGATGGTATTTTTCCTGGGCTCCTCCACCGACGAGGGCTGCGATAGCACCAGCTCAACGGCGCAGCTAATTGTGAATAATAATACCTCCGGCGGGTTTACGGCTACGGCCGGGGGCCAGAGCGCCTGGGTTGACAGCGGTGATGCGATTTCATTTGACGTTAACACCGACACGTATTATACAGTAACGACTTCGACCGGGTTATCGAAAACGGTTTATGTCGGTTACACCGCTACGAGCGTCTCCTTTCCTTGAGGAAGGCGCTTGGGGCTGCTTAGTTCGGCCGTTGAAGGTTTGAGTTTTGGGCTAATGATCACGCTGCTGTATCCCTAAGGATGCAGCAGCGTGCTTGGCGATAAGAATTGTTCTTTGACAACAGAATCTGCACATCCATCCACTTCGAGTCGGAAGTGGTGTGATTTGCGAAGAGAAGCTCATGTTCTAAGCTTGAGTATAGTCCGCGATTGATCGCCGGCTTGATCAAAGGCCGGCGCGTCAGTCGCAGCCGTTTATTTATTTACGGAGAGTTTGATTCTGGCTCAGAACGAACGCTGGCAGCGTGGATTAGGCATGCAAGTCGAACGCGAACCCCGCGGTAGCAATATCGCGGGGAGAGAGTGGCGCAAGGGTGAGTAACACGTGGGCAATCTGCCTCCAAGTTGAGGATAACCCGCCGAAAGGCAGGCTAATACTGAATGTGATCGTCCGCCGCATGGCGGATTGTTTAAAGACGGGGACCCGCAAGGGCCGGTCACTTGGAGAGGAGCCCGCGTCCCATCAGCTAGTTGGTGAGGTAACGGCTCACCAAGGCTTTGACGGGTAGCTGGTCTGAGAGGATGGTCAGCCACACTGGGACTGAGACACTGCCCAGACTCCTACGGGAGGCTGCAGTCGAGGATCATTTGCAATGGGCGCAA
>JACPGM010000031.1 GCA_016188985.1 Lentisphaerota bacterium
TGCGCCGTCTTCGATATTGTCAAAAAGCGCGCGCACGGGCACACGCGTACCTTTGAAAACCCATGCGCCGCTGACTTTCCCCTGTTGGCGTTCCACTTGCGGGCAGGTATTCCAATCAATACTCATATTTTATAAATACCATGAGTTTCCTGCGCTCTCAAGTCTTTTCTTTCGGTCGAACAACGTGGCTCAGACTCCGAGCAGAATACGAGGTAGACTGGAGCCTCTGTTCGGCTCATATTGATTTATGCTTCCAAAATCTCGTCGCCACGGCAAACAAACCCCAAACGAGAAAAAAAGATATAGTGACAGCTGGAAAGAAAATGATCGGTTCAAACTTATAAATGGAAAATCCGTGACCGAAGCGATGGAGAATCCAAATTCCTGGCATCACGAAAACCTCACTGCCACCGCTGGAAAGCGTAGGTCCGAGAAGAAGGCTTACGTCGAGATAAGCGCAAATAGACATGATTGCGATTATCGTCAGTCGGATTGTTTGTGAATGTTTCATGACCCCATAAGCCGAACGGTCCAGCGCACCAGCGGCGCGAAGCGACGTATGGTGCCGCTGGTGGTTGGAATTTTATTTTGCAGTTGCTTTAGTGCACACCCAGTTGATCCATGTCTTGGATTGGACCTGTTTCTCGTCTACACGAAAACCTGCTCTTGTGAGCATGCCTTACATGATCCAGTCAAAGGTTGCAAATTCCTCACGGATGGTTGTCGCGGCATCTTCGACAAGCCCTGCATCATGAGTTTTCTTCTCTATCTCTTTTATGTCCCTCGTGAAGATATTTTTGTAGTCATCAATATCAAAAGAGTGCGCCGGGTCTGAGATATACAGTTTGCCTCCATCTCGCAAAATGTGGTAAATCCGCCGCAATGCAACCATCTTCCAGAAGTCGGGCAAGTGATGGAGCGAGACCATGGCAACGACGTGGTCACACTTTTTATTTTTCAGATCCAGGGTTAGAAATCCGGCATGGATGAAGGAAATGTTTTTGATCCCCTTTGCTTTTGCCTTTTGTTTTGCCAGTTCGAGCATATGCGGCGAAATGTCAACAGCATAGACGTGGCGACAATGCTGCGCAATTGCCGCCGCAAATACTCCGGCTCCGGCGCCGATGTCCGCCAGAACGTCATTAGGCCGAATGCCGAGACAGCGGCGGACACGTTCAACACCGGCGGCCGGATCGCCGCCAAGTTTTCTTGCGCGTTCTTCCCATAGTTTAGCGCGTTCCGCATCTTGGAAACTGGCGCCCGCCTGATTGAACTCATCGTATAACAGGCGAAATCTTTTGTTCTTTCTCATGGGGAAGGAACTTCGAGATCTTTACAAATCTTGCGCGCCAGAAACTCGAAAACTTCTCGATGGCGTGGAATTGTGGAGGTCTTTCTCGCGTGACGGTTGACATAGACGGTGTGGCTTCCACCTTCCCGGAGGATTTCACAACCATGACGTTCCAAGTGACGGATAAGCTCGCGCCTTTTCATTAGGTGGGCGCCAAAAACGATTCTCGAATTACTTCTTGTCCGACGAGAGTTTCTTCCGTCAACTGACGATTCGCGTCTAGAATTAACTCCACAGCTTCAATAAGGTTTTTCCGAGTTTCATCCAGCGTTAGCCCCTGAGTGTTTGCTCCAGGCAATTCCTCGACAAAGCCTATATATCCGTTAGGAACCTTCTGAAATACTGCCGTAAGTTTCATTGTTCATTCCTTTCATTGATCATTATCAAACGGCAACAGCCAATTCAATATCTCCTTTCGATTCGATTCCAACGCCGCACCTAACGCGCAAGTGAAATGCAAGCGAAGCGCGGCCTTTTCACTTGTCGTGTTCAGGTGGTTGTTGGCTGCTCCGCGTGCTCACCGTTCCAGTGCTGGACTCTTCCTTGCCAATAATCCGGATGGCGGCGAAGATGCATCACGGCAATGACCTGGATGATCTGATTGCTGACTCGGTAGACCACGCCATAGGGGAAGCGGTGAACAAGATATCGCCGGATGCCGCGGTCTTCGTTACGAAACGGCCAGATCAGGGGCGAGTCACGCACCATCTGGATAGCTCTCTCCACCTCGACGAGGAATTCTGTCCCGAGGTCCTCCGCACGTTGTTCGTACCACGCGCGTGAGTGTTCCATCTCGGCATACACATTGGGGTGTACGTCAACGTTGTACATGGGCGTTCCGGTAAAGCTGATCCCTTACCGCTTCCCAAGGGACGCACTTGACGATACCCGTGTCGATCTCGCGAAGGCGCTTGTCGATTTCGCACTGCCAGGCGCGTTCAACCTCTCTGTCCGCAGGGATGTCCAGACTGGCAATGAGCGCCTCCGCGATGCGCGCCCGGTCCGTCTCCGGTTGCCGGAGGGCGTTACCCAGTATCTCATCCGCGACTGCCGTAATCATGCGTGCTTCCTCCATTGATATGCTCTGAGATTACCAAAACGGCGTGACCTTGTGAAGCGCCGATGTCCATCTTTGCAGCTACGTCAGCGTTCAGGCTGAGGCGCGGCAGCGCCGATAGCCTGCGACGCTTGGTTGGCTTTCTTCATCTTTTCCTGCCATGGAGTCCACGGGGGTTTCCCGAGTCGAAGCGCGTCTGTCACGTCCGTGGGGAGAGCATCCAGCTCCGTCCAGCACACCATTGCCTTGTGCAGTCGGAACATGCGGTATAGGCCGGTACGCTCGACATAGGCACGATTGGCGCTTGTGCCGATGTAGAACGTGCCGCATACGCTGTTCATCTGTTCCCCAGTCCCGGCAAGCCGGATGAACTCGTCCGCATTGACGTGTGTGATCCCGGTATTTGCACAACCGAGCATCGCACCGGCAACAACAAGCATTGCCAGCCCCATCATTCCTCTGGTCAGTGTTCTCATTCTCATGAAGCCGAACGACGTGGCTCAGACTCCGAGCAGAATACGAGATAGACTGGAGCCTCTGGTTGGAAGTCTTTTTTTACGCAGTCTGGAACTGCAAGGAGGATAGTTCTTCCTTGGTTGCCCGCTGAGAGATGCCAAGGAACTCTACGCCTATGACCCTGTTGTCATTGTCATAGTCCAGTATCACGCCTGGCCGAATTTCTTCGGATTCCACGATCCGGCTCTCATCGAGCCGGAAATAAAGGGCATCACTGTCTTTGTCAATCTTGATTCTCATATTTCCCCCTCAAACGCCGGTCAAAGAATGCTGTAACGCGTTTCTCCGGCATTACCGTTATATTCACATGTGGGAAACATACCATGCCTCGCCTCGAATGTCATCTTTATCTCATGCTTCCAACGCTCGCCTTCACGGTTTAGCAACCCGCCAGAGTTGACAATACCGTGCGAGGCGTTGTTGGCGCCTCATTTCTGGAACATCTCGATCAGGACGCCAAGCACTCGATCAGTCGCGGACGGTGAGAGACGGCCCAGCTTCTTGACGAGTCGCGTCTTGTCAACAGTCCGGATTTGATCCAGCACGACTTGGCCTTCTACCCCATGAAACGTGCAGTCCACCCGCGTCGGATAGCCGCGCCCCTTGGTCGTCATGGGCGCGATGATAACCGTCGCAATGTGGTGGTTCATCTCATCTGGAGAGATGATGGTGCAGGGACGGGTCTTCTTGATTTCGTGCCCGATCGTGGGATCGAGGGCAACAAGGAAGACATCAAATCGGTTCACTTCCATTGCCACTCCTCATCATCCCAGCGGGTTGAACCCAAGTGCGGGTCCAGTAGCTTATCGTCGCCCATGCGGGCCATCTCCCCAAATGCGACTCTCCAGCCGGCACGCGGCTTTCGTGGTGAGTGGATGACAATCATGCTATCTTGGACATCCATTTCCACCTGTTCTGTAAGGGCGCACTGCTCTATAAAAGGTTTCGGAATTCGAACCCCACGCGAGTTTCCAATGGAGATCAATGTTGTTTTCATGAGATCAATGTATCCACATTGTAATTACTCGTCAATATCTTTTTCTCCGATTGCCCCAACGTCCGGCGTGTCACCTTCATTTTTGCTGCTTCGGCAAAAACGTAAGGTGAAGGCGATGGTTCGATTCGTTTGTTTTCCTGCCTTCCAAAGGGCGCACAGCCAAGCCAAAGCAACAAAGAGCACGCCGCACGTGGTCCACGACAGGGCGTAGTCTGCCGTGGTTCCGTTCATTATGCTGATTCTGTGGCCCGATGACTGGCGGAGTATCTCTTTGACTGTGAGAGGTAGAGCGCCGAAGAGCATACCAGAGAGAATGGCGAACCTGAAACCAACCGTTTGGCGGAGGCGGGGCCAAAGACAGGCGGGAAGAAACAGAAGTTGATTGAGTCCGCAGAGATTAAGCATGGCGACAGCGGCGGCGAGGCAACTCCCCAGAAACCAGCCGCCTAGTTCATTGGGCGGGCGACCGCGATCAAAAGTAAATTGCCATGCGACTGTGTATAATGCGCTTCCGACGAGGCTCGCCAAGAGATACACAGCCATGAACGCGAGCGGATCAATCAACCAGGTCTTCAGTCTCTTTTTCATTCATCCCTGAATCGAACGTCAGCGTTGAGGCTGAGCCCCGATCGCGCTTCGCGCATCGGGGCGATAGCCTCCGACGCTTGGTTCGGCAATTCGTGAGCAGAAGTGTTCCCAGGCTATAGTCCTCAATGGCAAGACCTCTGAGGTGTCACGGAGCGTCCGGCCTATGCAGTACTCGTGACGCTCGGTTGGATTGCGTCGGGCCTTTCGGTTTAATCCCGCTATCTCTCCATACCTGGGAACACCATTATCTTCTTACCTCAACGATACACTTTTTTCAATCTCAAATCCAAATATCCATCAATCTGCCGAACGGTGCGGACCCGCATGATCAGTGGTGTGGGAGCGGGGAGTTTCCGCCTTGGCGGATCCGCTGGGGTGGAAATCACTCCCCTCGACCCGATTCGGGATTATGTCAGCCGTTTCTGAATCCGCGCCGGATCCCGTCGGCAGTCCAGCACCGCACGAACTCGGACGGTTTCTTTCTCGACACGGTAGTATATGGCGAAGGGGAATCGCTTGGAGAGAAGTCGGTGATATCCGAAGTGTAAAGTATGAATGCCGGCATAGAGATGCAATGAATCAATGTCCGAAAAGAGGGAGTCGAGAAAGTAATCGCCAAGCCCTGTGGCTTGACTTTCGTAGAACCGAAAACCGTCAGTCAAGTCCTGCTGGGCCTCGCGCAGAATCTCGATTCTCATTTGACACGGTCTCGGATCATGCGTTTTGCCTCCGTCCATTCCGTGAAACTCGACGCGCCGTCCTGAATGCGCTTCTCCCGGGCTTGCAGCACGTCGTCATGCCATGACGGGGCTGGAATGTTCTCCGAGACTCGGGAAAGGTCGTCCCAAAGTTCCTCCAGCGCTGCGAGTTTGTCTGACGTCGTCATTTGGCTGAGTGGCAGAGTTGTTACCATAAGTTTCTCCTCCTTCCGCCCTTCCGTAAGGCTTCAGTCACTACGCGGCCAGAATTGTATGTGCAATTCCATTATTTTCGGCTTCTCGAACGTCAGCGTTGAGGCTGAGCCCCGCCTTGCGAGGCGATAGCCTCCGACGCTTGGTTCGCAATTTTATTTCGCCTGCCTGAAGGGCAGCTATATCATAGCCTGGGGAGCAACCCCAGGGCAAAGGGTGTTGCCAAAAACCATCCCGCACCCTGTAGGGGCGCTACATCTCCCCGCATTCTTGTTACTCCCCTTCTCTCCATCGCCCCGGGCTATGGCGGGCAGGCAGGGAGCATTTCTTTCTTGGATGTTCCATTAACCCAGTGATGCTCGCTGGGCTATGACGTTCGACCCCGTTGGTGTCGTGTTTCTCTATCTCTTTAGCGAACGCCCGGCGTGTCCGACGCGCGGCAGCGCGTACGGACCACGCCGTGGTTCGCCTACCTGTATTCCAGGGGATACTGCTCTGGATGATCAATCATATCGAGGGTCAGGTCGATGTCGAGTTCCGGCCAGTGCATATGGTCGGCACCAAAGCGCTCGACGTGAGAGATCTGCTTCACGGTGGCTTCCGCAAACCAGGGGAATGTATCGAAGGGCATGTAATGCTCTCGGCCGTCAACATAGAGCCAGAGCCCCCGGGTGTCGATGTGTGTTACCTCAAGCACCGATGTGCTGCTGCCAAGCGTCTCTGATTTCATCCTGATGCTCCTAGACAAGCCGACGGATTTCACTCACACGATGGGGCGCAAGACCGTGCTGCATAGCCGGTTCAATCATCGGCTCCAGCCAGAACTTTGCGTCCCCATCTGCTCCTTTGACATGCACATGCGCGCGCTTCTCTTCCAGGGAGAAGAAATAGAACCGAAAGCCCTTCGCTCTGAAGACCGTTGGACTCATGGGAACTAACATAGCATACGGATTAATCTGGTCAAATCATTCAGAGGCGAACGCTACGGCGCACCTGCCGCCCGCTTCGGGCGGTAAGGTGCCGCCGATGGTTCGCTGTTCTTCATCTGTAGAAGAAGGTGCTGTAGGTGCGACTGACTGCGACGCACTGCATTCCACCCCACTTCCCTCCTTCGTAACCAATGATGGAAACGGTGTATCGCCCTCTTCGGAACTTGTACCAGATGTCCTGCTTGTACTCCTTCTGCGGCTCCAATTCAGTCCATCCACTGTTGACGAAATGGTCTCTGTAGAATTGGACCATTTGTGGGATCGTCACATTCTTCGTTTCAAATGCCACTCGAACGCTCGGTGGATCATCACCACCCAAGACCCCGAGACTCTGAATGCGACGGTCGGCTACATGATATGCAGGCAAACCTTCTGCGAAACGTCTGAACCTCCATTCCTGCGTCTTGATTGGTCCAAGAACGGCAATAGGCCACGAAACAATCGCAATCAAAATGACCTTGTACCATGAAGGGCTAGGCATGAGTGCCTTCCATCCGGCAACAAGCCCGACTATCAACCCCAAGAGTGGCGGCAGGACGACCGGGAAGATGAAAGCAATCAGCCACCCGCTAGAATTGACCAGCAGGATGCCGTCGAAAAGCAGCCCGAATGCTATTCCTGCCGCCATGCCGAGGCATATTCTCTTAGCCTTCATGATCCTTCAGCGAACGTCAGCGTTGAGGCTGATCCCCGCCTTGCGGGGCGATAGCCTCCGACGCTTGGTTCGCAATTTTATTTCGCCTGCCTGAAGGGCAGCTATATCATAGCCTGGGGTGCAACCCCAGGGCAAAAGGTGTTGCCAAAATCTCCCGCACCCTGTAGGGGTGCCACATCTCCCCGCGTTCTTCCCCGGAATGTTGCTCCCCTACAGGGAGCATTTATTTTTCGGATGTTCCATTAACCCAGCGATTCCACCATAGGCGGACAAGGCTCGCTGGGCTATGATCTTCGACCCCGTTGGGGTCGTGTTTCTTGTGCGAACATGTATTAGTTATGAATTTTATATTGCAATATGCCAATGATATATAGTAAAGTCACCGACAAGTAAAGCAATATGTTGAACTGTAATATGTTTATGCGATTTCACGATGAATGTCAACGAAAATTCCGATGTTTTTTGGAAAGCCTACCAGGCGTGCGTGGAGGAACATAAGATTGATCCCGCACATGCCCAGTTCTATGTCCACTGGGCCAAAGCTTTCTTAAACCATCTTCCGGATAAGCCCCTGGAGAAGCGGTCCCGCGAGGATATCGAATCATTTCTCAAGGACCTATCTGGCCGATCTGCTATCAAGGAATGGCAGGTCAGCCAGGCCCGCTATGCCCTGCGCTTGCTGTATGAACAGTTCCTGCCGAATTTCAGACCGGCCGCTTCGCCGGAAGCAGACGCCAACCCCGCTTTGCCTGAACCCAAGGGAACGTTCCGGGATGAGGTCGCGCCGGGCG
Source organism: Lentisphaerota bacterium (assembly GCA_016188985.1). GTDB lineage: Bacteria > Verrucomicrobiota > Kiritimatiellia > JAAZAB01 > JAAZAB01 > VSJD01. The sequence goes on from JACPGM010000031.1 coordinate 7,856, forward strand.
AGGTCGAACGACGGCATGGCGCCATCCTGCAAGTTGTGATCACCGAAATTCGCGCTCGGCATTATTCTTACCGGACGGAACAAACTTATCTGGATTGGGTGCGTCGTTTTATCGCGTTTAATGGTTACCGCGACCCGCATCAACTTGAGGTTACGTCCGCGGTTAAGGCATACCTGGATTATCTCGCCATTGAACGGGAAGTCTCCGCCAGCACTCAAAATCAGGCATTGAACGCGCTGGTCTTTTTCTACCGTGAAGCGTTGAAACAGCCGTTTGGCGAGTTGGATGAAATTGTCCGCGCCAAACGCCCGCAGCGCATGCCGGTAGTCCTCACGCGGGAGGAGGTCAACGCCGTGCTGGCCAGGATGGAAGGTGTATCTGGACTCATGGCTGGCCTGTTGTATGGCAGTGGTTTTCGTCTAATGGAGTGCGTTCGCCTGCGGGTCAAGGACGTGGATTTTGCCCAGCGGCAGATCATGGTGCGGGACGGCAAGGGACAGAAGGACCGCGTCACCATGCTGGCGGAGCGTTACCTTCAGCCGTTGCATGACCACCTGGCCCAAGTCAAGGTTCTGCACGAGCAGGATCTTGCGCAGGGCAATGGCGCGGTCTATCTCTGGTCGGGGCTGGAGCGGAAATATCCGAATGCATCCAAGGAATGGCGCTGGCAATATGTGTTTCCGGCCAAAAGTCTCTCGGTGGATCCGCGCAGCGGCAAGGTGCGGCGCCATCATATCAATGAAAATCTTCTGCATCGGGCAGTCAAGCAGGCGGTGGAACAGGCGGGGATTACCAAGACGGTGAGCTGTCACACGTTTCGGCATTCGTTTGCCACCCACCTGTTGCAGGCCGGTTCCGATATCCGCACCGTCCAGGAACTGCTGGGGCACGCGGATGTGGTCACCACCATGATTTACACGCACGTGCTTAACCGGCCGGGGCTGGCGGTGAAAAGCCCGGCGGATGGATGAGGGCGGAAGACAGAGGACAGACAACGGACGACGGATGACGGATGACGGATGACGGACGGCAGATGACGGAGGCCGGCGGGAAATGGAAATCCTAGGCATTATTAAGGCCGCCGGAAGAGCAACCAACCGGGACGTGGCGGCACGGTTCCAGGTATCCGCTGCGTCAGCCAATCGCCTGCTGACTGATATGACTGCCAGGGGCATCATCCGGAGCGTAATGGCACGTATTATGTTCTGCCCTGAGAACCTGTAAAAAAATTGCGGACGACATGGAAGTCGTCCCTCCATTGGTGAAATCAAGCCGTTTTTCTTCGGAAAATGGAGGGTCGGTTTTCACCCCGACCGTCTGAATTCAATTTTTTCACAGCTTCTGAGCTATAAATAGGGGATATGGGGGATAACGGGGGATAAATGGGGGATAAACGGGGGATATGGGGGATAAATGGGGGATATGTGGGGGATAATGACCCATAACGGAACGGACAAGCTCGCTTCCACCGTCGCCAAGGGCCTATTCCGCCGTAGTAAAGCCTATGGCTACGAAGGCTGGACTATGGTGGACAGGTCAGCGGAGAGATTTACCTTATGAATGCCTTGCCTCTAATCCACGGGTTAAGCCGCGACCAACTTGCGGAGATTTGCCGGGAGTTGGGCGAGCCGGCTTACCGCGCCGGACAGCTCTGGCATTGGCTCTATCGCCGGTTTGCCGCCGACTGGTCGGAAATGAAGAATATACCTTCCGGCATGCGGCAAACATTAGGCCAATGCTGGTCATTAGCTTCCACGAAAATAATCAGCTCTCAGAGCGAAGAGGGCGCCGGGTCAACCACTAAATGGCTGGTAGCCCTCCCGGATGGCAACGCCGTGGAGGAAGTCCAGATCCCGGCTAAGGGCCGCACGAGTGTCTGCATCTCAAGCCAGGTGGGCTGTAAGTTCAGTTGCGCCTTCTGCGCCAGCGGCCAGGCCGGATTCCAGCGCAACTTGGAGACGGGCGAACTTGTCGGGCAGGTAGTTCTCGCCGCCCGACACCTGGGGGCGACGCCCTCCAACCTGGTCTTCATGGGCATGGGCGAGCCGCTGGATAATTACGAGGCGGTTCTGGCGGCTATCCGGATTATTAACGATCACGAGGGCTTAAGCCTGGGCGCGCGCCGGATCACGATCAGCACCTGTGGAATCATTCCCGGCATTCAACGTCTGGCCCAGGAAGGGCTGCAGGTGGAGCTCTCAATCTCCCTGCATGCGCCGGATGACGCGCTGCGCACGCGCCTTATGCCGGTCAACGGCAAATACCCGTTAAGCGATTTATTGGCCGCAGCCCGCGCCTATGCCGAGCAGACCGGCCGGCTGATCACTTTCGAATACACGCTGATCCAGGGGGTTAACGACTCACCCGCGCAGGCCGAGGCGCTCGCGCGCATCTTAAGCCCAATCCGCGCGCGGGTGAACTTGATCCCGCTGAGCGTCGTGGCGGAATTCGATGGACAGCCCTCAGCGCCGCCGGTGGTCAGCGCGTTTCTCAAGGCGCTTGAGCGCGCGGGAATAAATACTACCTTGCGCCAGTCCAAAGGCGGCGGCGTCAATGCCGCCTGCGGTCAGTTGCGGGGCCGGATGACGGACGACAAACGACGGAGACCGGACGACAGCCTGCCCTGCGAAGCCTTGGCGAAGTAGGGACGACGGATGATGGACTAGAAAAGATGGGAAGAAGCAAACGCCCAACGCCCAACTTCGAACGTCCAATGCCGAATGGAAGAACAGGACAACGGACGACGGACGACAGCCTGCCCTGCGAAGCCTTGGCGAAGTAGGGACGACGGATGATGGACTAGAAAAGATGGGAAGAAGCAAACGCCCAACGCCCAACTTCGAACGTCCAACGCCCAACGCCGAATGGAAGAACAGGACGGCGGACAACGGATGACGGACGACAAATCAACCAATCCACGAATCATCCAATCATCGAACTCACGAATCATCTTCCGCATAAATGACTCATCAACTGACCGCCAGCGTTTTTCCGGCTTGCGTCCTTGACGGCAATATTCTATAAATATTATCAGTTATTACTGGAGCAAGTCTTGAAGCAATTCCTTATTGCCCGCCGGCCTGCCCGCCCGCCAGCAGTGCTTTGCATAGAGTTGCCGCGCCGCACGCGGAGCGGCTGGCGGGCGGTTTTGTGCGTCTTGGCGCTCGGCGCGCTTTGCGCTTCGGCCTTCGCCGCCACCTACACTTGGAACACCACGGCGGGCGACTGGACCAACGGCGCAAATTGGACCCCTTCCGGTCCGCCTAACAACGGGGATGACGTCGTCATCACCAACTCCGGCGCGAGCGTGATCCTCTCAAGTTCCTCATCAAATCTGGCTTCCCTTACGCTCAGCAAGACCCTCACGTTCACCAATTGGAACACGGCCCTGACGGCAACGAACATTACGATCGCGAGCAATGGGGTCATGACCCTGCCCGCGGCGTTCACCAACGACCAGATGTCCAACCGGGTGTGGATGGTGTGCTCGAACCTGTTGGTCGCATCCGGCGGCAGTATTTCCACGGACGGGAAAGGATATAAAGGCGCGCCTGCTGCATCAGGAGCGAACGGCAACGGGCCGGGCTATGGCCAATGCGCCCCCGCCAATTATGATGCCTCCGGCGCCGGACATGGTGGAAAGGGCGGTGATGGTGGAGACAACACTTCCGCCAGGTTGCCAGGCGGAGTTGTTTATGACTCAACGAACGCGCCGACGATTCCCGGCAGCGGAGGCGGCGCCAGCTCCGTCGGTGTAGCAGGCGGCAACGGTGGCGGAGCGGTGCTGATTGACGCAACCGGCGCGGTGACGGTTAACGGCGCCATCAACGCCAATGGAACCGCTCCCAGCGGTAACTTGTATAGCGGCGGCGGATCAGGCGGAAGTATATACATAACCTGCAACACATTTGCGGGGACGTTTGCGGGGACGAATGGCGTGATTAGCGCCGCAGGCGGCAATGGCGAAACCTACGGCGGCGGCGGGGGTGGCGGACGCATCGCGGTGGCCTACAATCCGGCAGCGCAAACTTCCGCGCCGCTCCCCTCGGTCCGGTTTTCCGTCATGCGGGGAAACAATGGACCTGCCAGGTGGGTGCGGGCTTTTGAATTAGACAACTATTTTGGAACGGCAAGCGAGATGGGAACGCTTTACTTTCCCGACACAAACGTTCTTGACACAACGTTCATGCCGCACAGCGGCAATCTGATAATTTCCAACTTCACTTCCTGGGCGATTGATAGTCTGACGATCAGCAATGGAACCCTGCAATTGGTGGGAACGGGATTCAATCTGGTCGTCAGCGGCAACATCCTGATTACCGGCAGTACCGGGGCGCTGAAGATGGTAACAGGCGGCGTTATCAACTGCGGGGGCAATCTGGTAGTGACCAACGGCGGGGCGCTATACGTCTACGGCGCCGTGACCAACAGCGGGACACCCGATTACGGTTCGCTGGTGAGCGTCACCGGCGATATTTATATTGCGTCTAACTCGTGGGTTTATCCGTATTCCCAGAACACGAACGGCGGCTCGCCTCTTTTCCGCCTGCGCAGTCTCATGATAGCCACCAACGGCGGGTTCAATGCCAATGCCAAGGGTTTCGATCGCGGAGGGAACGGAGCGACGGCCCCTAACGGGTTGGGGCCCGGCTATGGGTATGGGAGCACCGCCTACCGCTCTACAGGCGCTGGTTACGGCGGACGCGGGGGCCGTTCCGATTCTGTCGCCAATCGGGGCACAACCTACGGACTTTCCAATGCGCCGGTTCAACCGGGCAGCAGCGGCGGAGGAGGTAACGCTGTCGCCTATATGGGCGCTCGCGGCGGGGGGCTGATCCGGGTTGAAGCCGGTGATACGATAAGGGTGGATGGAACCCTCACAGCCAATGCAGGCAGAGCGGATACTGATTATGCTGGCGGTCATTATGGCGGCGGCGGCGCCGGCGGCGGTATTTACCTGCGGTGCAGAACGTTCGCGGGTAGTTCAAATGGTGTCCTCAGGGCTAACGGCGGCGATTCCGGATGGGTAACGTTATGTGGCGCCGGCGGCGGGGGCCGGATTGCGGTCTGGCGGATATACCATCAATATCAGGGCTCTTATTCGGTGACAAACGGCATCGGAAATACGACCGGGACCGGTGGAAATAACGCCGAAGTCGGCACGATGTTCTGGGGCCAGATTCCCGTTCCCGGCGCGATCTTCACGTTCCACTGATCTGCCCGCAATGCTGCGCATAGCGCTGCTAAGCTCCGCCGAAGCGCTACGCCTAGGCGAGCAGGCTCGCGTCCTGTTTTCCGGCGCGTCGGCCTTCGTCTGACGGCTACAGGAGATGAAAGAATAGCGTCGGCCATGCGTCTTGTAGCCGCGAGACGGCAGGCTCGCGTCCTGTTTTCCGGCACGTCCGAAACGGTAAGTTTCCAAGGAAACACCCTATGTCGTTCAATTTCGGCTGCGCAAAAAAACTCTATAAAGACGGGGTTCACCCGCGCGTCGTTATCGGACCGGCGGACCTGGCGCGCTTGAGAATAAAAATCAAGACCGGCGACGGTCGGAAAATTATGGACAGCCTTCGCCGGAAGGTCCAGCCCATAATCGCCCACGCGCTCACCGCGGACCTACGCAAGGAGTTGGCCGTCAAATCGGACCTGTCGCTCATCTGCTGGGTCATCTTCGACCTGGCCATGGTGGGTCTCCTCGATGGATGCGCAAAGACCATAGAGGCTGCCAAGCGCGCGCTGCTTGCGTTTCCCGCCGCGCTCGGCTCAGGCGGAGAATTCAATGCCGCGGTGTTCTCGATCATGTACGGGTGCCACCCTTTGGCTTACGACCTTCTTTATGACCGCCTCTCGCAGACGGAGCGAGCGGCTTATGCGGACTGGGTGGTGAACGTCTGCGTCCGTCCGGCCGTCGTCAAAGCGCGGCCAAACTATTATAAGAACGCCGGGGCCAATACCCCCATTGCCGAGACCCTGCCGGCCTTGCTCGGCTGGCTGGCCGTGAAGGGCGATCCCGGCGTGCCGGACCTTGCGGCCGAGGAGCAGGAGTTGCTCTCGCTCCTGCGCGCGTCGCTGCACGCCGCCTTTACGGCCGATGGCTACCCGGAGGAGGACATCGGTTACGGCACCGCCGTAGCCGGGGGACTCGCCCAGAGCGTGGAGCCGCTCCGGCGCGCGGGCCTCTACGATGCCTACACCGACTGTCCCCGCTACGCCAAGATCGGCGCCGCCGCGTTGCACTTTGTCCAGCCGTGGGGCCTGGCTCTGAGCAATACCGGAGATTACGGCGACTCTTTCCTGTGCCGCGAGCTGATTCTGGGGCGCCAGGCAAGGCAAACCCATTCGCCCGCGCTTGCCTGGCTGCTCGGGGCGCTATCCTGCTCGCAGGCGATAGTCAAGGCGCACCAGAAGGCCGCGCCGGCGTTCACCGAAGTGCTTCTGCGCAAAGGTTTCCGCGTTCCGGCCACGGCTCTGTCGCTGATCGTGATGGACTGTTTCAAGGGCGCGGTGCATCCCGCCAAGGCCGGGGTCCCCACTCAGTTCCGCGACCGGGGCCGCGGCATCGTGAGCTTGCGCAGCGGGTGGGGCGAGGAGGACACCTTGGTCGTGTTGGACGGCTCGCAACGCTCGCCGGCGGCCCAGGGCCACGCGCACAGCAGTTGCGGCCATTTCAGCATCTCGGCTCTGGGCGAATACTTTGCCGTGGACTCCGGCCGCTACAACACGGAGCAGAATTGCCACAACGTGGTCTTGATTGACGGCAAAAGCGGGCGATCCACGGAAGGACAATGGCAGGCGGCTTTTCATCATGGACTGCTGACGGATTACAGCCCGGGTGAATTTGTTGACTTTGCGGCGGTGGACAGTTCCCATCAGCATAATTGTTACTGGGCCAGACGTTACCTGGGGCTGGTGAAGGGCTTGCCGGCTCGTGGAGGCACGCAGACAGGCAAAGGCATGCCGGCTTATGTATGGACCGTGGAGGACATCAACAAGGCTAACGACTGGGCCGAATTCTGGTGGCAGCTTCACACGTCTCCCGAGAACACCATCACGATTTACCACGCGGGACGCATGGTCCAGGGGCCGAGCGCGTGCATCAAGGGCTGGCGGAAGGGAAACCGGCTCGACGCGCACTTTGTCCTGCCCGCTCCGACCAGCTATCCCAGGGCACATACGATTGCCTTGACCCAGGACGTGGCGTCCTCCAGTTCCTACAAATACGTTACTAACCCCGAGCAATCGGCTGCGGAACACATTCGGCCTTCCGACATGCTGCACCGTTCGTTATTCGTCCGTCCGCGGCTGCTGGCCAAGGTAGGCGGTTACAACGGGAGGTTCATGGCGCTGATGCTGCCGCGGCACAATGGCGCAAAGCCGGCGAAGGTCGAGCGGCTGCCCTCGGTGGACAATTCGCTGGCGGTGCGAATCGTGTTCGGCGAAGTCGAAGACATCCTGATTTTTGCCTACGAGCACAATCTGCTGGAGGCGGATGGGATAATCGGGCGCGGGCAGTGGTGCGTGGTCCGGCGTGATCAAAAAAGCAAGCGCGTTATTGGCCACGCGCTCGGCCACGGCACGAGCCTGCGGGTGGCGGGCGCGGAACTTGCTCGTGGTTCCGAGTGCCATCGCTTTTTCTGACTATGTGCTTGACGGGGTTCCACTTAACACGTAGTATATCCGCAATTTTATACGTAGAAAGGGGTTTTTATGAGCATGACCAAACTCACGCTCAATGCGGAGCCCGCCTTGATCAACGCGGCCAAAAAACTTGCCGCCGAAAGAAACACCAGCGTTTCGGCATTGTTCTCTCGTCTGGTGGCGACAATGGGACGGACAGAACGGGCGAAGTCGCCGACAATGGGTCCTATTACACGCAAAGCCACTGGCCTGCTTCGATTACCCGCGGGGCGCACTCCCAGAGAAATCCTGGCCGTTGCCTTGTCTGAGAAATATGGGCTGCGCCGATGAAGGTCTTTCTCGACACCAGCGTCTTGCTGGACATCCTTGCCAGGCACGAACCATTTTACGCCGCTTCCGCCGAGGTTTGGTCTCTGGCGGAAAGCGGAACGGTTCAAGGCTTCATCTCCGCGATCAGTTTCAACAACATCTATTATGTGATTCGCAAGACGGCCGGCAAACGCAACGCGGACAAAGCCCTTCGTATCCTGCGTGATATTTTTGCGCCGGTCGCCCCCGACACCCTGATTCTGAATCAGGCCATTGACTCGACCATGAACGATTTTGAGGATGCCATTCAGTTCCATTCCGCCATCCGCGCCGGAGCTGACTGCCTGATTACCCGCGATCCCGGGCACTTCAGGAAGGTGGAAACGAACATGGCGATTTCAACGCCCGATGAATTCCTTGCCGTTTGGCGCCAACGCCGTGTGAGATAAGTTCGGGAAATATGCAAAGAGGTTGCCTCCCGAACATGCACGCGCCAATTCTACGTATTTCTTAAGATATTTTTTACCAGAATCATCGCCCTCAGTCTACGGCCTACGGGGGCCACAGCCTGCCGTCGTTAGTTATGACGCATCAATTAACCGCCATCAATCTTCCGCGCTCAACCGGCGCATTGCCCCCCGAGCGGGCGCCGGAAGGCGCGGATAACTACCTGACGGATGAATCCCGCCTGCGCGGGCGCGCGCAACGGGTGTTTTTCCCGGAGGCGGAGGAAGAAGTAATCGCCGTATTAAAGGCGGCGGAAAGCGAAGCCCAGCCGGTCACAATTTCCGGCGGCCGCACCGGGATTACCGGCGGGGCCGTCCCGCAGGATGGCTGGCTCATGAGCCTTGAGAAGCTGAATCGCCTGACGGCCCTCCGCCACGATCCGAGCGCCAATCGGTTTTACCTGCATTGTCAGAGCGGAACCACGTTGGAAACCATCAAAACGGCCGTTGAAAAAAAGCAGTTTCCGGGAGAGGAAACCTGGGATGAGACCTCGCAGGCGGCCTTGGCAAACATGCGCGCGAGGCCGGCGGCTACCGGATGGCTGTTCCCGCCGGACCCGACCGAACGGTCGGCAACGATTGGCGGCATGGCCGCCTGCAACGCTTCCGGCGCGCGAACTTTTTTCTACGGGCCAACCCGCCGCTATGTGCAGCGCGCGCGGGCCGCGCTGGTTGGCGGATTTCTGCTGGATATAGCCCGCGGGGAGTATGCCGCCGCGCCGGATGGCGCCTTTCAACTGGTTTTGCCGGATGGAAGCGCGCGCCTAGGAAAGATTCCAAACTACGTTATGCCAGCGACCAAAAACGCGGCCGGCTATTTTGCCCAGCCGGGCATGGACTTGCTGGACTTGCTGATCGGCTCGGAGGGAACTTTGGCGGTTTTTACCGAGCTGGTCATCACGCTTATTCCGGCCCCGGAAACAATCCTGGGCGTAATTGGCTTTTTCGGATCAGAAGCAGAAGCATTGAACTTTGTGCGCGCCGCGCGCGGCGAGAAGCTTTCCGTGGAGACACCCGCCTTGCCCGGCCGCCCGCTGGCGCTGGAATATTTTGACGCACACAGCTTGAATTTACTGCGCGACCAGAAAGCGAAGCAAGGCGCCGCGAGCGTTATCCCAGCTCTGCCGAAGGCGGCGCGCACAGCCGTGTATATTGAAATGGCCACCACGGCCGCGGCGCTGGAGCAAACAGCCGAGGCGGTAGGAGCACTGCTGGAAGCCTGCGGCAGTTCGGCGGATACGGCCTGGACGGCCACGACGGAAGAAGAAACGGAAGGCCTGAAGGCCTTCCGCCACGCCCTGCCGGAAACAATCAACCAGCGTATCGGCGAGCGGGCCCAGAAATTTCCCGGCTTAACCAAGCTGGGCACCGACTTGGCTGTGCCCGACACGGCCTTGTTGAAGATGATGACCGCTTACCGGGACAAGCTATCCGCGGCCGGATTGGAGTATGTCATGTTCGGCCACATCGGCGACAATCATGTGCACGTCAACATTTTACCGCGTAATCTTGATGAGTATGCGCAAGGCAAAGCACTTTACCTGGAGCTGGCGGCTCAGGCGCTGGCCTTAGGCGGCACGGTTTCGGGCGAGCATGGGATCGGCAAATTGAAGAAACCGCTGCTCAAGGTGATGTACGGCGCAGAGGGAATTGCCGCCATGCGGGCGGTCAAGCGCGTCTTTGATCCCGCGGGGCTTTTGAACCCCGGCACGTTGTTTGATGCTTAAGTTTTAGCCAAAAATATTTGGAATTTTGGTAGGGCGCTCTCGCCGAGAGCGCCGCGGACGGCTCGGCGAGCCGTCCCTACCTCGGAGCGACCAGGCCACTCAACAGGAAAAATGTTCAACATGAATTCTCCACCTGAGGCGGATCCGCCAAGGCGGAAACACATTTTAGAAAGAAGCACCTATTCCAGGACAACTGAAAGCAGCCGATAATCGTCGGTGGAGAGGATGACGCGCCACTCGCCGGTTTCAGGATTAAAAACACACGGATCGGCCAGGCCATCGCCGTCATAATCGGCCGGCACAGGAACAAAGTCCTGTCCGCCGGGAGCTTCTGCGATTGTGGATAGGAGGTAATTCCATGTGGACAACATGACCCGCCAGTCGGCCGCGGCCGCGTTACACGCGGCCGGGTCCGCGTAGCCGTCACGATCATAGTCGGCGCTGGCGGGAACGAAGTTGGTGCCGCCAGGCAGATTGGAAAAGGACAGCAACAAGTAATTCAGGCTTGTGAGCATCACCCGCCACTCGAAAGTATTGGTATTGTAGACGGCGGGGCCGGCATAATGGTCGCCATCGTAGTCGGCGCTGGCGGGAATAAAATCAGCGCCGCCGGGCGGATTGGTTGTGACTACCAAGAAATAGTCGGCGCCGGACAGCATGGCCCGCCACTCAAAATTGGTTGTATTATAGACCGCCGGATCAGCCAGCCGGTCGCCGTCGTAATCGGCCGAGGCGCTCAGGTAGCTAATGCCGCCCAAGAGATTGCTTATTTCAAGGCGGTAATACTCAGAACCGCTTAAATAGGCAACCCAGGTGGCGGAGATGGGACGATAGAGCGTCGGGTCAGCAAAGCGGTCGCCATCGTAATCGGCCGAGGCAGGCAACATGGCTTCGGCATAGACACCGGTGAAGGTAAGATTGGCCAGGCTGCTCAGCTCGTTGGTCTGACCGGCCGGACGGCGGTAGCCATTCAGGTGGCCGAAGCTGACGCTATAGATTCCCGCAGGCGCGACCGTGGTGGCAAGATTGCCTACGCCGCTCAGCGGCCCACTGTAAGCCTGCGGGTAGGCGGTTAAGTTCCAGGAACCATTGCTGGACGTAAGCTCTATGGCAATTGTCCCGACTTCCACGGCCTGGGTGGGCGTCGTGCTATAATACCAGAGCCCATCGCCCAACTGGCCGTAGTCGTTAAGACCCCAGGCCCAGACCGTGCCATTGCTCATGAGCGCCAAGCTGTGGGCTGCGCCCGCGGCAATCGCGCTTACATTGGAAAGGCCCAGCACTGCCACTGGCAAATTGGTGCTGGCGGTTGTTCCGTTTCCCAGTTGCCCGCCGCCGTTATTGCCCCAGGCTCGGACTGTGCCGTTGGAGGAAAGCGCCAGCGCATGCCACGAGCCGGCGCTAATGGCGGCGGCATCTACGATATTGCTTACTGGCCCGGACACGTTTGTAGAACCGCCGGACGCACCATTGCCAAGTTGACCAAAACTGTTAAGGCCCCAAGCCCGGATGCGGCCGTCCGCCAGCAAAGCTAACGAAAAGCCGGCGCCAGCCGAGACGGCCGCCGCGTTGGTTAGTTCCAAGACTTGAACGGGGTAATTGGTATTAACATCAGTCCCATTGCCTAATTGGCCGGATCCGTTAGCGCCCCAGCTCCAGACCGTAGTGTTGCTGCTCAGCGCCAGGCAATGGCTATCGCCGGCCGATATGGCCGCGGCGCCGGAAAACAGCGCCATGGTCGGCAGATTAGTCGCGCTCCAGGAGCCATTGCCTAATTGCCCGGAGGAATTTGCGCCCCAACCCCAGATGGAGCCATTTGCGGCAATAGCTACGGAAAATGTTTCGCCGGCGGCAATGGCCTGGACGTTATTGATGTTGACGAGTGTTGGCAGGTTCGTATTAACATTGTTGCCCAGGCCCAATTGACCGTTGCTATTTTTTCCGCAGCTCCAGACTTGGCCCGTGCCGGCCAAAGCCAGGACATGCGAAGAACTGTTTGGCGGAACATAATAGGCGCCGTCCGTGCTTAACTCAGTTACATTGGATAGTCCGGTAAGCACGAGCGTGGGCAGATTAGTCACCTGGTTCAGCCCATTGCCCAATTGGCCCTGGGCGCCATTGCCCCAGCCCCAGATGGCGCCGTCGGCGGCCAAAGCCAGGGACAAATCCGCGCCGGCGGCGATGGCAATAATATTGGAGAGCGCGCCCACCTGCCGAACGGTAGCGCGGTAAGCCGCCACGCCATTACCTAACTGGCCATAGGTGCCATCGCCCCAGGCCCACAGTCGGCCGTCCTGATCCACGGCCAGGCAGTGCGCGCGGCCGGATGAAATCGCCCGGATGTTGGTCAATCCCGCAATCTGTATCGGCTGATTGGTACTGGAAAAATTGCCTGCGCCCAACTCATGACGCGAATTATTGCCCCAGCCCCAGACCGTGCCATTTGAATGGAGAGCCAAGGCGAAACTTTCGCCCGCAGCGATGGCAATGATATTGGTAAGATTCAAGACCTGCACCGGAGCGTTAGTGCTGATCTGCGTGCCATTGCCCAGGTTGCCGGAACTATTATCGCCCCAGGCCCAGACCGTGCCGTTGCTGGCCAGGGCCATGGCGAAATAGCGGTCAGCACTTATGGCCACCATGTTCGAGAGGCTGGCCTGTTGGGGCACGTTGGTGGAGGCGCCATCTGTGCCGTTGCCGAACTGGCCTTGGCCGTTATTGCCCCAGACCCAGACCGTGCCATCCGTCTTCAAAGCCATCGTGAATGAATCGCCGCCGGAAATCGCGGCTACGTTGGAAATACTGGTCATGTGTTGCGGCGCATTGGTAGATTGCGGCAAGCAAACGCCGTTCGTGTCGTAAACGCCGATGCCCAACTGGCCCGAGCCATTGTCGCCCCAGCTCCAAATGGTGCCGTCGCCGGCCAAGACCAGCGAGTGGGACCAGCCGCCGGCAATGGCCGTTATGGTCGGCAGCCCGGTTACGGGAACTGACTGGCTGACCCAGGCATTCGTTGAGCCATTGCCCAGTTGGCCGCTGCCGTTATCACCGTAACTCCAGACCTGGCCGTCTTGCCCCAGGATCAGCGAATGGGCTGCTCCCCCGGCCACGACCGCGGCGTTGGAGACACCCAGAACCGCCTGCTGCAACGAGCTATCCGTGAGCGAGCCGATGCCCAACTGGCCGGAATTATTACGGCCAAAACTCCAGATTGAGCCATCGCTTTTCACCACCAGCGAGTGATAGCCAACCGCGGCTATATTGGTGACGGTTACACCGGCAGCGCTATTCGCCAGCAAACAAGCTGCCAGCACTGTCAGAACTACGCGCAGTTTCATGAAGAGTTCTCCCTGTTGCGTTGGATAAGAAGCATTGATGAACGTAATTTATGGGAAATCCGGTATCTCGACAAGCATTTATAACCATTCGCCAATGAGTTTCATTTTTCTGATCCCGATCGGTCCCGGTTTGTAGCCGCGCCCGTGAGGGCGTGGATTCCTCCGGCGGCCCGCCTGCAACGCTGTAGCACTGCGGGCAGGCCACGGCGTCACCGCCGCGGCTACATGGGTCATGGATCACACTTTTTAAAAAAGATCCCGAAATCCAATGCCGCCATATGTATATGGCGGGCTACAAAATCTGTAGGCCTTCATAACATAAAAGCGATCATCCCAGGGCAGTCATCACCCCGACCCGCCGGCAATATGCTCTCAGCGGGCATACGCCGCAATGCGGGCTGATCGGCCGGCAGACGCTTTGGCCAAAAGATACCAGGCAAGCATTGAACTCCCGCCAGTATTTCAGCGGCAACCGTCGCCGCAAGGCCATCTCCGTTTCCAGCGGCGTACGCGTGCGGATCAGGCCCCAGCGGTTGCAGATGCGGTGCACATGGGTATCCACGCAAATGGCCGGCTTGTTGAAGGCCACGGCCACCACCAGGTTGGCGGTCTTGCGGCCCACGCCCGGCAGACGGATCAAATCTTCCACCGTGCCGGGAATGACGCCATTAAAATATTGCGTCACGGCCCGCGGCAATTGTTTCAGCAGTTTAGCTTTGGTTCGGTAAAACCCGACCGGATAAATCAGGCGGGAAAGCCGTTCGCGTGGGATGCGCTGGAGGTCGTTCAGGTTGCGGACAACCTTAAAGAGCCGGCGGCAGGCTTGGGCCGTGGTCTGGTCGAGCGTGCGCGCACTTAAGATTGTGGCCACCAGCACCTGAAACGGGTCGCTGGTCCGCGCTTGAACCAGCTCGGCCACCGGCGCCTGTTTTTTTTCATACTCCCGCCGGAGAATGCGCATGACCGGCGCCAAGCCTTTAATTGTCATGGCCTGAGCTTAAAAGATTTAGCGCCGCGCGCCAAGCGCGTATTGTCATAAGAAATGTAGCACCCCTACAGGGTGCGGGAGGGTTTTTGGCAACACCTTTTGTCCTGGGGTTGCGCCCCAGGCTATGATGTTGCAGGCCTTTGGCCTGCTGAAAATGCCCCCCAAAGGGGTGCTACATCATAGCCCAGCGCGCAGCGCTGGGTTAAGGTAACGTCCGAACCAAGAAACACGACCCCAACGGGGTCGAACATCATAGCCCAGCGAGTCGCTGGGTTATCTATATTATCGGTTTGACCGCGGGTTATTCTGGCGCTATCCTGTGCGCCAGAATTTCTCACCCTATTGGCTTTTCCCAATGAAAACAGGTTTTTTAGATAAGCTTATTGAGCGGCTGGACAAACTGGATTCCTCGTGCTTACAAGAGCAGTTTCAGCGCGTGATCCAGGAAAAAGGACTGCTGGAATCGGTCTTTAACGCCTTGCATGAAGGCATCATTATTCTGGATGGCCAGGGTTATATCAATTATGCCAACAGCGCTGCCGCGACTTTGCTGGGTTTCGATCTGCAAAAATCCGCCCGCCAAAGCGTTGCGCGGATCCTTAAATCCCGCTCGGAGCGGGATAAAAACATCGAATGGGATCGCTTGCTCAACCCGGGTGAAGGAGCGCCCTCGGAATTGATCAGCCGTGAAATCGAAATCACCTATCCGGCGCGCAAGATCCTGAGTTTTTATGTCATGCCCTTGGCTCTGGTAACCGACCAGCCGCGCGGCGCCGTGGTGATCCTGCGCGACATCACCGGCGCGCGAGAGAAGGAAATGCGCGTGCTCACCTCCGAGCGTCTGAATGCCCTCACGGTTCTGGCGGCCGGCGTGGCCCATGAAATCGGCAACCCCCTGAACTCGCTGCATATCCACCTGCAACTGCTCAAGCGCGAGCTGGAAAATCTGCCGCCGGAAACCAGCGCGGCTTGCCAGGATCTTCTCGGCGTGGCCGGCAAGGAAGTGGGGCGGCTCAATCTGATCATTACCCAATTCCTGCGCGCCATCCGCCCGACGGCCCCGCGCCTGGAAACCTGCCGGATCGAGGAAGTCTTGCAGGAAACCTTGACCTTCATGCGGCCCGAAATCGAGAATCGCGACGTTCTGGTGGAAGTCAAGGCGCCTAATCCCCTGCCGCAGATTTCCGTGGACCGCGACCAGCTCAAACAGGTATTTTTTAACATCATCAAAAATGCCCTGCAGGCCATGACCCGCGGCGGACTACTGACCATCACGCTATTCAGCGACGACCACTATCTGGGTCTGGCCTTCAAGGACACCGGCGCCGGCGTGGCGCCCGAAGAGCTCGGCCGTTTGTTCGAGCCATTTCATTCCACCCGGCCGGAGGGCACGGGGCTGGGCCTGATAATCGTTCAGCGAATTATCCAGGAGCATGGCGGCAAAATCGAAGTCCACTCGCAGCCCGGCGCCGGATTGACCTTCACTATTTTACTGCCCTTGGACCAGCGGCGCATCCGCCTGCTCAAGGCCCCGCGCCGCTCACGCGCATCCAAAACCTAAGGAGACCCCATGGCCCGCCGCGCAACCATCCTGATCGTGGAAGACGAAAAAAACACGCGCGAAGGTCTGGAGCGCGCGCTCAGCCGGCATTACCAGATTCTCCTGGCCGACAGCGCCGAACGGGCGCTTGTCGCGCTGGACGAAACCCGCGTAGACATAATTTTAAGCGATTTGCGCCTGCCGGGCATGGATGGCCTGGCGCTGGTCAAACGGGCGCTGGCGCACGATGCTCAACCGATTTGCGTTCTGCTGACGGCCTACGGCAGCATTGAAGCGGCCGTCGCGGCGGTAAAGGCCGGCGCCTATGATTTCCTGACCAAGCCGGTTAATTTGGACCAGCTCGAGCTGGTGCTGCAGCGCGCCTTGCGCTCGCGGCAACTGGAATCGGAAAACAAATCGCTGCGGACGCAACTGGACAAAAAGTTCGGGCTGGAAACCATTCTGGGCACGACGCCGGTCATGGAGGAACTTTTCAAAATTATCCGGCAGGTGGCGCCCTCGCGCGCCACCGTGCTGATCCAGGGCGAAAGCGGCACCGGCAAGGAACTGGTGGCCAATGCCATCCATGGCCTGAGCCCGCGCGCGCGCGGGCCTTTCATCGCCGTGCACTGCGCGGCGCTGCCGCCGACCTTGCTCGAAAGCGAGCTCTTTGGACACGAGAAGGGCGCCTTTACCGGCGCTTTTGCGCGCCGCCGCGGCCGCTTCGAGCTGGCCGAAGGCGGCACGCTCTTTCTCGATGAAATCTCGGAAATAGACCCGTCCATCCAGGTCAAGCTGCTGCGCGTGCTCGAAGAGCGCAAGTTCGAGCGCGTGGGCGGCCAGGAAACCCTCGATGCCGATATCCGGCTGATTACCGCCACCAACCGCGACCTGAGCCAACTGGCCCAGACCAACAAGTTCCGCCAGGACCTCTTCTTCCGGCTCAATGTGGTGACGATCACCGTCCCGCCGCTGCGGGACCGCCTTAGTGACATTCCGCTCCTGGCGCGGAATTTCATCGAAGAGTTTGCCCGCGAAAATAATAAGCCGATCATGAATCTGGCGCCCGAAACCCTCAATGCGCTGATGGCCTACCCCTGGCCGGGCAATGTGCGCGAACTGCGCAACGCCATCGAGGGCATGATCGTTCTGGCCCAAGGCCCTGAGCTGGCTGTCGCCAATCTGCCTGAGGCAATTCGTCCGCAGACTTCGCTCACGCCCAATCTGGAAATCAAACCCGCTGCTTCGCTGCGCGACGCCAGCCGGCAGATGATTGTCGCCGCGCTGGAGGCCAACCGCAACAATCGCACGCAGGCGGCCAAGCAGTTGGGCATAAGCCGCCGCACGCTGCATCGCAAACTGCACGAGTTTGAGCTGCCGTGCCTGCGCGGACGAAAGCGCTCCACGGAAGCGACCACTGCCGCGGGCTCTATCACGGCGGAAGCGGCGGCTGGGCCGGGAACAGGGCCGGACCCTGCCTGTTGAATCATAGGATCTGGATTTTGCATCGCGTTAGTTTGGCACAGATGCGCGGCGCGCGGGGTGCCGCTGTATAGGCATACCACGCGCAGCGCGTGGCAAGCTGCAAGTTTATCACGCCTTAGGCGTGACCCCGCGCAACAAAGCAGATGCGCCAAAATAACGCGACCGGCTTCTGCGGCAAACAGCAGCGTTTCTTAAAATTATCTTCATAACCAATTGGGTGAGAACAAGAAACCTTACAAAAAATAATTTGCACGCCATCGGTATTGAATAATAATTATGCCAACGCTGCTGTTTGTGCAAAATTCAGGTAGGATTTTTGGCTGGCGATTAACCGGCGAAAGATGTATGCTTGGCACCTTTGCCCAAAGCCCGGAATGATTAACGAGCAGCAGAACCATGTGGGAATATACCGATAAAGTCCTCGACCACTTCCGCAATCCGCGCAACGTGGGAACTATCCCCAACCCGGATGGCGTCGGCGAAGTCGGGTCCATGGCCTGCGGCGACGCGCTGAAGCTGACCTTCAAGCTGGACAAGCAAGGCCGGATCGCCGACGTCAAGTTTCAGACTTTCGGCTGCGCCAGCGCCATCGCTTCCTCCTCGGCCCTGACCGAGATGATTAAAGGCCTGACCCTGGAGCAAGCCGGAAAAGTAACCAACCAGGACATTGCCAATTACCTGGGCGGCTTGCCCGAGCAGAAGATGCACTGTTCGGTCATGGGCCGCGAAGCGCTGGAGGTGGCCATTGCCAACTACCACACCGGCAAAACTTCCAAGAAAATCCTGGAGGGCAAAGTAGTTTGCCACTGCTTTGGCGTGACCGAAGACGAGATCGTGCGCGTAGTCCGCGAAAACCGGTTGACCACGGTGCAGCAGGTGACCAACTACTGCAAGGCCGGCGGCGGCTGCGGCAAGTGCCAACCGGAGATCGAAGTCATCATCGCCCGAATCCGGGCTGAACAGCCGTCCGCGCCGCCCGCGCCCAAGCCGGCGCCGCACCTGACCACGCTCCAGAAGATCAGGCTGATTGAAGAAACCGTGGAAAAGGAAATCCGGCCGGCGCTGAAGAAAGACGATGGGGATATCGAGTTGATTGACGTGGTGGACAACCGGGTTATCGTAGCCCTGCGCGGCATGTGCGCCAACTGCCAGGTGGCGCAATTCACCTTGAAGGACGTGGTTGAGGCCAAGTTGCGGGAATTCGTGGCACCGGACCTGGTGGTGGAGGAGGTTCCATCATGAGGCCCGTGTATTTAGACAACAATGCTACGACGCAGCCGGCCCCGGAAGTGGTCGAGGCCATGCAGCCGTTTTTCACAGAGCTGTGGGGCAATCCCTCCAGCATGCACAAGTTCGGCGGCCAGGTGCGCCGGCATGTTGAAACGGCGCGCGCGCAGGTCGCGGCCTTGATCGGCGCAGAGCCCTCCGAAATTGTTTTCACCGGTTGCGGCACCGAAAGCGACAACCTGGCCATCCGCGGCGCGGTGGAAGCGGCCAATAATCCGGTCAACGTCATAACCAGCCGCGTGGAGCATCCCGCGGTGCTGGAGCCATGCCGCATGTTAAAGGAGCGCGGCATTCCCGTTATTGAACTGGAGGTGGATGGCCAGGGCCGGATCAATCTTGACGACTTGCGGCTCGCCTTAAGCCGGGGCCGCGCGGTGGTCAGCCTGATGTGGGCCAATAACGAGACCGGCGTGCTCTTTCCGATTGCCGAAGCCGCCGAGCTGGTTAAAGCCGCCGGCGGCATCCTGCATACCGACGCCATCCAGGCGGTGGGCAAGCTGCCGATTAATGTCAGCAAAGTGCCGGTGGATTTGCTCTCGCTCTCCGGCCACAAACTCCACGCGCCCAAGGGCATCGGCGCCCTCTATATCCGCCGGGGCACGCGCGTGCGGCCCTTGCTCCTGGGCGGCCACCAGGAAAGCGGCAAGCGGGGCGGAACCGAAAACGTGCCCTACATTGTCGGCCTGGGCCGCGCCTGCGAGTTGGCCGCTAAAACGCTCGCCGATGAGACCACGCGCGTTGCCCAACTGCGCGATCGTTTGCAGGCGGGCCTCCTGGCGACGTGCGCCAGCGCGCGCGTGAATGGCGATCAAGAACACCGCCTGCCCAACACGCTCAACATCAGCTTCGAGTATATCGAAGGCGAATCCATTCTCTATCACCTGAGCGATTGCGGCATTGCGGCTTCTTCCGGCTCGGCCTGCACCTCCGGCTCGCTGGAGCCTTCCCACGTGATCCGGGCCATGGGTGTGCCCTTTATCGCCGCCCACGGCTCAATCCGCTTCAGCTTAAGCCGCTACAACACCGCCTCCGATATTGACTACGTCCTGGAAAATCTGCCGCCGATCATCAAGAAACTGCGCGCCATCTCGCCCTTCGCCGTACCTTGATTGGTATTGCCTTATTGGGGTGTAGCGGCGGTTCGCCCGCCTACATCGCTATGCGAAGCATTGCGGGCAGGCAAGAACCGCAACGGCCTGCCGTTCTGGCGCTTGTCCGCCTCTGGTGGAAAAGGCACCTACACCTGCAGAATCCTGATGTCATGAGATCAGATGCCCACAATAACATAGCCTTACTCCCATCAGCCATTTCCCATTGACCCGCCGCGGCCGCTCTGCAATACTGCGCTTTGATGAATACGTAATGGGTCAGTTATGAGGTGGTCGTGTGAAGGTTCCGCCGGCAGGCGGATCCGCCAAGGTGGAAGGGACGGCTCGCCGAGCCGTCCGCGGCGCGTTCGGGCCTACTCCGCCGTAGTTCCGCCTTAGCGGATCCGCAAGGGCGGAAAGCCTACTGGCTACGAAGGCTGGACGAACGCGCCCTACCCGTTGCCACCACAAGACTGACGGATTACATGAATACCATTTTTTTTCTCCTGCCGTTCACTTTCCAGGCGACCCTGGTGGAGGCTTTCCTGC
Organism: Lentisphaerota bacterium; assembly: GCA_016188985.1. Lineage (GTDB taxonomy): Bacteria > Verrucomicrobiota > Kiritimatiellia > JAAZAB01 > JAAZAB01 > VSJD01. The sequence continues at coordinate 28,311 of JACPGM010000031.1, forward strand.
GGGCCAATACCGCCGGTAAAACGCTGGTGGTGCTGCTCTTTATCGGCTCGGTGGTGGCTTGGAGCATCATGGTGACCAAGTTCGTGGAGTACCGTCGGGCCGCCCGCGAATCGCAGCGCTTCCTGGAGCACTACCGCGGCGAGAGCCACCCCCTGAGCCTGATCGTGAAGCTCCAGAGTTTTCCGGGCTGTCCCCTCTATATGATGTATCGCGCGGCTTGCCGGACGCTGCACGGAGTGCTCCAGGAGCGCGGCCTCAACCCGCAAGAGTTCTTCAGCGACCGGCCGGACGCCGCGCAACTTAAACTGGATTATGCCGATATCAAAATAATGCGTAACATTATTGACCAGACCGTTGATGAGCAGATCATTCAACTTGAAAAAAACGTCGTGGTCCTGGCCACGGCCGTAACCGCCGCGCCGTTCCTGGGACTGCTGGGCACCGTCTGGGGCGTGATGGACGCCTTCGGCGGGCTGGCCATCCAGGGCACGGCGACGCTCTCGGCGGTGGCGCCGGGCATTTCCGGCTCGTTGATTGCGACCCTGGCCGGCCTGATCGTGGCGCTGCCTTCGCTGATCGGTTACAACATGCTGACCAGCCGCATCCGGATTTTAAGCGCCATGATGGAACATTTTGCCGAGGAACTGCTGGCCGACTTTGAGCGGTCCAGCCTTCGTAGCCAGTAGGCTTACTACGGCGGAGTAGGCCACAGTCTGCGGGCGTAAGCGACTTTATTACGACTTTGCCGTTCTATCGCAACGGCTTCTACAACGATTTGATGTAGCGACGGTTCTCACCGCCAATTATGGCGGTGAGAACGGCAAGTGCTCGGCATTCCTATACGTGCAAGCCTGACAAGGAACTATTCATGCCCCGACGAACCAGAACGATGCTCCACGCAGTCGGTGAGATCAACCTGGTCCCCATGCTGGATTTCGCCTTCCTGCTCCTGACCGTGTTTCTGATCACCTATCCCCTGATGGAGCAAGGGGTCCACGTGAACCTGCCCCGGGGCAAGGCCGCGGAACTTAAACCCGAACGATCCCGCACCGTCAGCGTGCGCCTGGATGGCGCGCTTTTCCTGGACAACCGCGCCATCGCCGAAAGCCAACTGGTCTCGGAAATGAACCGTCTCGGCAAAACGGATCCGGCCATCACCGTATTCGTGCGCGCGGACAAGGACCTGAAATACAGCCGGGTCATGGATATCATGCGCATTCTGCACGAGGCCGGCATCAGCAAGATGGCGCTGGTCTCTCAGACGGAATAAGATTCTAAAGCCATGAGCAACAGCTACCTGCGCAACACGATGCTCAGCGTGGCCGTGCACCTGTTTTGCGTCTACGCGCTCATCGCCTTTTCGTTTGCCTCGTGCCGCGCCCGACCGGCGCCCAGGGATTTGATGTTCTTTGTGGCTTTCCAGCCGGGCCCGCCGGCCCTGCCGGCCCTGGAAACCCTGCGGCTACAAGAAACCGGACCAAAACCAGCCGATACACTCACCCTCATTCCGGAGCCGACCAAGACGGATTCAGTCAAGGCGGCCAAAAAAACCAAGGTTGACGTTAAGACTAACATCGTCCGCCAGGCCGCGGCCTCTAAGGTCAAGCATCCCGTAAAAAAAATGTCTAAGGAGCAAATCCGTTCCATTCTGGAAAGCGCGGTGGCGCGGGTTGGTCCCGCGCCGGCCGGGACGCCAGAGGCCGGCGCCGGCAGCGGCAACGGCCAAGCGACACCCTATGGTTGGTACCTGGAACAGGTGCGCGCAATCATGTATGAGGCCTGGCAACAGCCCAGCGCCCTGGCCGGCCAGCAAGGACTGTTTACCCAGGTGCGACTGCGCGTCCGTCAGGATGGTCAGATTACCAGTAAAGAAATGGCCGCAAGCTCCGGCAACCGTCTTATGGATGATTCGGTCATGCTGGCGGTGGAATCGGTAGTGAAACTTCCGGAACTGCCTTTCGGCTTCGGCGGCGCCTACAAGGACCTCGTCATTGATTTCGAGCTGGAAGAAACCAGCCAATAAAAACTCGGACATGTCAAGACGGCATACAACCACTCAGGAGGTTATAATCTGAACAATAACACTGTCGGATCATTCCAGCTTTTTCATTTCCTCCGGGGTGCTAATGACTGAAATTCGCACTTATCGAGCGGGCGATGAAAATGAAATCGTCGCCCTCTGGAACCAACGCGTAGCCGGCTGTTTTGCAACCGGACCGCTGACGGTTGAGACGTTTCGCGCGGACGTCGTCGCGAAACATCACTTTGAACCGGACGGCCTGATCCTCGCCTTCAGCGGCGGCCGGCTGGCGGCCTGGGCGCATGCCGGCTTCAAATCCGCTGACAACGTGACTCCCGACTTCCGGGCGGGCACGATCTCGATGCTGGCGGTCGCGGATGTGGCGGCCGGGCAAGCCGCGGTAGGCGCCGCCTTGCATTATCTTTTCAAGCGCGGCGCGAAACACGCCGCGGCTTTCACCATAGATTTTCCCAACACACCCTTTTACAACGGACTTTATGGCGGCGAAAAGGCCGGCATGGACGAAACCCATCCTAACGGTTGGGAGACTCTGGCGCGCTGCGGTTTCAAACCGGCTGCCGGCGCAATCATCATGGTTTGCGAGCTCGACGGGCCCGACGCGCTGCCGCCTGCGCCGCCGGGGACGCGCTTGAGCATTGCGCCCTGGAATTCCCAATTCACGCAGCCGTCATCAGCGCGGGCCTACGGCATTCCCGAAAAGATCCGGCAGGCGGAGGTTTTGGACGAGTCCGGCAAGATTCTGGCCCACATGGAATTCTGGCATTTGGAGCGCTACAATCGGGCGACCGGCGACAGAATGGCCGTGGTCTCGCACGTATACGCTTCCGACGAAACGCGCGGCGGCGGCACCGCCGCCTTTCTGCAAGCGGCCGTTCACCGTGAGCTGCGCAAAGAAGGCGCCCGCCGGATGGCGCTGGGCGCCGGCAGTTTGAACGGACGCGCCGTGCGGTTCTACCAGAAAATCGGCTACCGTCCGCTGCGGAATGCGTTTCAGTTCTACCTTGATTTTCAACGCTATGGAGATTTTTCGTAATGATCCTCGATTTTCATGCGGCTATCGGGCGCGTGCCGACGGCGGGACGGAACTGGAAAGTGAACGATGCGCTATTTTGGGCGGAGCGCTGTTTAACCGACGTGCTGCTCGTGGAACACATGGACAACGCCATCCACCGCGACGATTTGCCTCACGACGCATTGCTCGCGGCCTGCCGCAATGAACCACGCCGGTTGTTGGCCGCCGCCACGGTTGATTTGCGCTCCGACGAGTACGGGCTTTCCGTGGCGCGTTCCGCCAGAAAGCGCGGGTTCGCGGCGGTCGTGTTGCGAGGGCCCCTGTTCGAGGAAAGCCGGCTGCTCGGCGACGTGCTCGCGGCGCTCCGGCGCGCGCCTTTGCCAATTTATCGCCCGGCGCCAGGGTTTGCGGAATGGGATGCCCTCTACCGCATCGCCCGGTCGGCTCCGGAAGTTTCGTTCGTGCTGGCGCCGAACAGTTTCGAGGGGTTTGAACTGGCGCACCGGCTCAGCGACCTGGCCAACGTGTATTTCTCGATCGAGCATTCTTTCTACGCTCTGGGACAGATCGAAAAGGCCGTGCGGATAGTGGGAGCAGAGCGCGTCATGTATGCCGGCGACTTCCCTTATCAGCATCCCGCCCGGCCTCTGGGCGTAGTTTTTGACGCGGATATCGCCGAAGTCGAACGCGAGACCATTCTTTCGGGCGCCGCCCTTAAGCTCCTTAAGCGGCACGGGATCGAAGTGCCGGACCGTCAGCGTCCGACCCGGCGGCGCACGGCGCCCTGCGCTATTGTTGACATCCACGGCCACCTTGGCGCGGACCGCGAGCGGTTGGATTGCGACCGCCGGACCGAAACCGTGCTCGGCTACCTCGAGCGCGGCGGCGGCGAGGCGCTCTATGTGTCGAGCGTGGAAGGCGTATTCGGCGATGTAGTTTGGGGAAACACGGCCATTGCGGAAGCCGTGGCGCGCCACCCGCAAAAGTTGCGCGGCTACGCGGCGGTCAACCCGCACGAAGGGCCGGCGGGCCTGGACGAGATGCGCCGTTGTCATGCGCTCGGATTCATCGGCCTTAAACCCTACCCGTGCGCGTTCGAGCACGATCTTGCCGATCCGATTATGGACCCGGTGTGGGATTTGACCGAATCGTTCGGCTGGCCGGCCTTGTGCCATCCCCGGCCCGGTAACGCCGAGGACTTGCGGCGCGTTCTGGCGAAACGGCCTAAAGCGCGCTTAATTCTGGCGCACATGACCACCGAATACAGGCAAAAAGCGGAAATCGCCCGCGAGTTTCCTAATGCCATTTTCGAGATTTCCGGCGCAGGCGCAACGCTCGATTCCATTGCCGTCTCTCTGGAAATTGCCGGGCCGCAAAAACTCGTTTTCGGCTCCGACCTTTGCATTCATCCCATAGGGTTCACTTTGTATCCATTGCTTTGTTCCGGGCTGGCCGAGGATGTCTTGCGCGCCATTTTACGGGAAAATGCCCTTGGTTTCTTCCACCGGCAATAACCCGACGCGCGCGCGTAATAGCGAGCCTGCATCATCAGCCGGGGGATCGCCGCGCGGGACCGATTGGATGCGGGCGGCCCAAGGGCGTCGCTGGCAGTTGTTCCGGCGCTATGCTGCTTGCAGCGCGGCTTTCTTCTTTTCCGCCAGCCGCACGACCCAGATACAGCCTTCGTAGAGCAACATCATCGGCACGGCCATGATCGCCTGGGAAAATACGTCCGGCCCCGGCGTCAACAGCATGGCCAGAACCAGCGTGATGACAATGGCATGCCGCCGCTTGGCGCGCAGGAATGCCGCGGATACCAGGCCCAGACGCCCCAGCGCCACGATGACCACCGGAAACTCAAACGCCACCCCGAAGGCCAACAGCAGTTTAACGGCAAAGGCGACATAGCTGACCGCGGTCCATTCAGCGCGAATGCCCAGCCAATCGTGCAGACCGAACATGACCTTGAGCGCCACGGGCAGCGTGATGAAATACCCGAGACTGACACCGAAAACAAAAAGGCCGATGACAAATCCCAGCGAACCCAGAACCACTTTGCGTTCCAAGCGGTTGAGTCCCGGCAGAACAAACCGGGCCACAAGCACCATAATCACAGGAGTACTTACCAGCAGCCCGCCCCAGAGGATAATCTGCAAAGCAATGGCAAACCCGCCGGTTATATCCAGCGAGCGCAAAAACTGCTCCGGGTGCTCGGTAATCCTGGCCAGCGGCGCGCGCAGCAGGTTGAACAGCCGCGGCGTCAACGGCGCGACGAGGGCCATACCCAGACCCCAGGCGGCCAGGCAGCCCAACAGGGTCGTGCGCAAATCCGCCAGGTGTTCCAGGAACGGCTTAGGCTGGTCCGCGAGCGTCATGGTCAATGGTTGATGGTTGCTGGGGGATGGATAACAAAAAATGGCTAAGGGCCAATGGTCAATGGGCGATGTTGCCGAAAGCGGCGGTGGCGTTATTCCCATTCTCTTCATCAACCATGGTCCATTGACCACTCGTGGCCACGCCTATAACAAGAGCGTGGCAAGCGCGTCTATCCCGCGCCGCGCGGGATGGCGAGCCATCAACCATTCTTGGCAGCCCATTGCCGGCGGACTTTCTCCGGACAACAAAGCATTTCCCGAACGGCCTTGGTCGTCAGCTTGCGCACCATGGCCTCGGGCACGCCCAGGGCCAGCAGGCGTTTGACCTGAAGTTTTTCGCGTCGCCGGCGCTCGCGCGGCTTTTTGGCGGACCAAGTCAATTCTGCGTGCGATCGTCCTGATCCCATAGTGCAACTTCCTTTCAATCGAATTGATCGCGCCAGCGGATGGCGCTCCTACAATTCCCTGACTCAGTCTCCACGAGGCGAGTCCGGGATAATTATATGTAGGAGCCTCACCCCGTGAGGCGATGCATTGCCTTCTTCCGGTCCTGAGCCCGCGCCGGGCCGGGTTGGTGCGGGCAAAACGCGGCCGAATAGTATTAAATCGAAGATGAGAAAGCAAACTGTCGTTTAAAAGGCTCCCATATGATTTTTTTCTGCCAGGCGCGAATCTGTCCGGCGATGTCCGGCGGCAAATCCTGCTGCGGGTGCCGCGCCACCCATTGCAGGACATCGTTCGGCAACAGCAGGTAGGGTTCCAGCCCGTAGGGCACGGCCACCAGCGCCCGCCAGGCCTGCATGGCTTTTAAACGCTGCTCGTAGCCGCCCACCGAACGAGTTCGTTTCCTCAGGCGCGGATGGCGCTCTTCCGGCAGGGCCTGCCCCCGCCGCACTGCTTCCAGAAAATGCGCTTGCCAGTGATCATGGTAGAGGGTCGGATGCATTCCTTTCACCTGCCGTATTTCCTGGGCGGTTGTCGGCGGCTTCTGGGCCAGTTGGAGCAGCAGATCGTTGCGAATAATAAAGTGCACCGGCCGGTTACGCGCGCGGGCTACCTCGTCGCGAAACCGGGTAAGCGCGCCCAGGAGCGCCAACTGGCGCGGAGTCAAGAGCGTGCTGCGCTTGAGGCGGTAATGTTCCGGCAGAGGTTCCTCCGCATCTTCCTGAAGCTCGGCGCGCTGGAACTCCTCGCGCGCCCAGTCGAGCCGGCCCAGCTCCACCAGCCGGTGCTTGAGAATATCCTTAAGCCGGTGTAAGCCGGCGGTATCACGGGCGGCGTATTCCAGGGCGGCTTTGGGCAGCGGCCGTTTCAGCCAGTCAAAGGTCTGAAATTTCTTGTCGGTCTGAATGTTCAGCAAGTCCTGCAGCAGACTGGCCAAGCCGAACTTGCGGAAACCACAGAGTTGCGCGGCAATTTTAGTGTCGAAAACCCGATTTAGATTCAAGCCATACATCTGGCGAAACACGCGGCGGTCAAAATCGGCGTCGTGGACAATTAATTCGACTTCCGCGCTGCTGAGGAGAGCGTTCAGGCCCGTCAGGTCCATCCCCGCCAACGGGTCAAAGATAAAGTTGCGCTCATTCGGCGTGGATACCTGGATGAGAGCGATGTGCAGCCCGTAATGATGCCGCTGGCTTTCCATCTCGAGATCGAGCGCCAGGGAACGCTGGCCCGTTAGACCAGCCAGCGCCGCGCTCAAGGCCACGGAGCGATCAATAAGCTCATAAGCGATTGGTTCCATAAATTTCGTTCGAGCATACGTCCCGGCCGCGTCACATTCAATCCGATTTCGCCAAAAGTGATTGCAGGGGTCCCGGCAGTGCGATAGGGTGATGTCTGAACGGCAGACCCCCCTACGCGAAGCCGCTACGGCGGGGCAGGCAGACGACGGACAATAGACGACAGCAGAGGAAGGGCCTTGATGATTGATCTACACACCCATTCGACGTTTTCCGACGGCAGCCTGACGCCGGAGCAACTCGTCGGAGAAGCCGAGCGCGTTGGACTTGCCGCGGTGGCGCTAACCGATCACGACAGTCTGGGCGGTCTGGCGCGCTTCGCGGCGGCCTGCGCTAAAAGCCGTGTGCGCGGCATCGCCGGCGTGGAGATCAGCGTGGATTTACCGCCCAGCCGCCGCGGCGGACAGCCGGCGGGCCCGAGCGCCGAGGCCTCCATGCACCTCCTGGGCTATTTCATTGATCCGGCCAATCCGCAACTCAACGATCATATTAACCGGCTGCGGGATGGCCGCGTGCGCCGCAACAACGACATTCTGAAACGCCTGAATGCCCTGGGCCTGGCGCTCACCTTGAACGAAGTGGCCGCCTATGCCGGCGAAAATAACGTGGGCCGCCTGCACTTTGCCCAAGCCCTCGTGGCCCGCGGCTACGTGCGCACCAACCAGGAAGCGTTCGATAAATACCTGGCCAAGGGCAAGTCCGGCTATGCTAATCGTCTGCGGCTCACCCCGCCCGAAGCCGTGGCCATGATTCGCAGGGCAAGCGGCGTCGCCGTCCTGGCCCATCCCTTTACCCTGAACCTGGGCAAAGCGGAATTGACTAACTGCGTGGGCGAGCTTGCGCAGGCCGGACTGCAGGGCGTGGAAGTATATTATCCCCAGCATAAACCCAAACTGGTCCGGCAATACCTTGAGCTGGCCAGGCAATTTAATTTGGTGGCCACCGGCGGAACCGATTTTCATGGGGCGCCCGTCCCGGAAATCAGGCTCGGCCGCGGGTTCGGCACGCTGGAAGTCCCCGATTCAGTCCTGGAGCAGTTGGATGCGCTGCGTGTCTGAGAACGTCGGTAGGGCAACCCGTCCCGGTGAGCCGTCAGAGTGGATGCGCTGCGCTCGTGACAAAATCACCGGGCTTTACGTGCATGTCCCCTTCTGCGACGGCAAATGCGGCTATTGCGCGTTCTACTCCGTCCGTTACCAGGAGGCTCTGGCCGAAGACTATCTCGACGCGCTTGAGCGCGAACTGGCTGCGGCGGGGCCGCTGGCGCCGGAAACAATTTACCTTGGCGGCGGCACGCCCTCCGTGCTCACCGCGTCCCAGCTTGAGCGCCTGCTCCGCATGCTTCTGGCAAAAATCTCTCTCAGCCGGCTCCTCGAGTGGACGATTGAAATCAATCCCGGCTCGCTGGATGCCGCAAAAGCGGCGGTCCTGACGGCGCTGGGTGTCAACCGCTTCAGCCTGGGCGCCCAGGCGTTTGACGACCGCGTTCTGCAAACGCTGGGGCGGCGCCATGCGGCCGCAGACACGGCCAAGGCCGTCGCCCTTCTGCGCAAGGCCGGCGCCAGGAACCTGAACCTGGATTTGATCGCCGGCATGCCGGATTGCCCGCGCGCTCTTTGGCAGCAAACTCTTTTATCCGCCCTGGCGCTCTCACCCGAGCATATTTCGGTATATGCCCTGACCAACGAAGAAGGCACGCGCCTTAATCGCCGCTGGCGGCAGGGAAAAATGAAGTTGCTCTCCGAAGAAGAACATCTTCACCGGCTGGACATGGCCGAGGCGCTTTTGGCGGCTTCCGGATTCAAACGCTATGAGATTTCCAATTATGCTCGCGATGGTTTCGAATGCCGTCATAATCTGGCCTGCTGGCGCGGCGAGGAATATATCGGGCTGGGGCCTGCGGCCGCTTCGCACGTCGGAATGAAACGCTGGACCAATTGCGCCGACCTGAAAGCTTACGGCGCGGCCCTCGCCCGCGGCCGCAGGCCGCCACGCGCCGTGGAAAAATTGACTCCAGCGCTCAAGCGTCAGGATCAGGTGATCTTTGGTCTGCGGCTGGCCGAAGGAATTACGCCTGAGACCGCTTCCGGCTATGAAGAAAGTCTGGCGACTTTGCAGGTTGCGGGCTTGGTGGAGCGGCCGAACGGACGCTGGCAGTTGACCGCGCGCGGCCGCAACCTGGCCGATTACGTGGCGGTGGAGTTGATCAGGTAAGACCTGAAGAAGCAGTTAAAAAGGAGAACTTGATTAGGGTCATATCTTCAGAAGCCGTTGAAAAACGCCTCATTTTTCGTGCTACCCGGTTGGCATCTCCAAAGTATTAGGATATTCAAGAGGTTGAAAAGACAGGCGTATTGAACAGCCAAATGGAACGCCGAAACATTCTATGGCGAAAAAGTAAACAAACCGTGTGGTTCAACCATCCCGGAACA
>JACPGM010000028.1 GCA_016188985.1 Lentisphaerota bacterium
CGCGTCCCCGTCAGTGTCATTTCACGAGTAGAAAATTCGCGGTTTTCGAGAGAAACGATTACTGCGTTAACGCGAAATTATATTTATTTATTTGTCCGTCCGGCCTGCTTCGTCTCGAGCGCGATGCTCCTCCGGACTGCGCGGGCCAGGTCAGCGGACATCAATCATCCATTTTCCTCCAATTTTTAGCTGCTACCAAACAGAACATTATGGAAAATACCGGTAAATGTCCTTTCGCTGCAAGACGCGGACAAACACAACCTCATTATTTCCCACAATGATACCAATTCGATATTCCCCGACTCTGATTCGATAATAATCTGCCGCGCCTTTGAGCTTCTTGAGTCCAGCAACAGCCCTCGTATCAGGCGCGGCTTCAACCATTTCGATAACGGTTTTAATCCGTGCTAAAATGTTTTTTTCGTGGATTACCCGAACATCTTTCTCAAAGCTCTCACGGAAACTGGTTTTCACGAACGGACTTTCATAGCGTTGAACACCGTCTGCCGGGAAACCACGCGGGAAGATTCGCCTTCCCGAATAGCGCGCCCGAGGCCAATATCCAATAATGCTTCTTCGAGGAGATCAGCCATCATCTCCTTGCGCTCTTCAAAAACTTCCTCCACGGCCGCCTTCACTGTGCGCCTTAATATGCTTTCTTCCACCATGGCTGTTTTCATCTTGTCTCCGTTTCTTAGACGCTTTTCCGTAAAGATACACGTTTTTGCGTGTATGTTTTGGTAGGGCGAGGCTACGGTAGCCGCGGCGGTTCCACCATAAGCGGACCCGCCTCTGGCGGGAACGCCATGGCCACCGAAAGAATCCACGCCCTCACGGGCGCGGCTGCAAACCAAACGGCCTGCCCCGCGTTCCTGCGCAGCGCGGCACGGAGTCGCCGCACACCCGCCTGCAACGCTATGCGTAGCATTGCGGGCAGGTAGTGCGCCTCCCACAAAACAATTGGGTTGCGGACACAACCCCGCCTTATTTACTTATCTTTTGGATTTCTTACCCTTGCTTGGCTTCCTAAGTTTCACCACGGCTTGGGCGTGTAGCGACCCAGTTTGTAGATTGTGGAATAAGTATTGGCCGGTATCCAGCCCGGTCCGCCGAAGGTCGTGGTGACCTCTTGGCGGCCATCTATATCGGCATAACCATCGTTGAAAACAACCGTCCACAGGCCGTTGGTGTAGTTGTAGACGGCGTTGTCATCGTAACCATTGCCGTCATAGTCGCCGGCGGCCACCGGCAGGGTTTGGGGGTACACGCCCTTGTAGAACGCCGAGCGGTAGGGAATATTCCATTCCGCCGCCTTGGTGGGGTCCGTTGAATTTTTCAGTTTATAAATGCATACGCCGCGCGGGGCATCGCCCAATTCTTGCTGATAGTTGCCCGGTGCCGGCAGTGATCCGGATGAACCCCAAGTGTAAGTAGTCTCACCGTCTCCGACATATAGAATCGTCCAGGTGGAATCGGTCATTGACCAACCCCGGTAGTAGTAGGCCAGGTCGTCTATGCCGTCCTGGTTGTAGTCGAAGGGCATGGGCAGGACTGTGTAGGTCTGCGGATTTTCCCATTCCCGGAAATCGCCTAGGCGCCCCCATTGAGCCGAGCCCGACCAGCCGTCGGTTAAAGACATGGCGGTCCAGACGCCGGTCATGGGGTCATAGACCGCCAAGTCGGTGACGCGGTCGCCGTCAAAATCGCCGGGCACCGGCCAGGTGCCGGGTGCGCCAAAGATGCCGGAGCCTTCCTGCCCGCCACTGAGCCGGGCCATCCAATTGGCCGTGGTAGAATCAAAGACCACGAAGTCATACTGGCCATCGCCGTCGTAATCGCCTGGCGCCGGCAGGTAATTACCCCCACCCAGAGTGACGTTCGTGATTGTCCAACTACCGCTCAGGAGAACCTGCCACTGGCCCGAGGAGGGGTGATAAACCGCCAAGTCGCTCCGACTGTCGCCGTTAAAATCGTTATAGACTTCTAGCGATTTGGCTTTTATTGCCAGGCTGTGCCAATCACCCGCCGCAATGGCAGTTACGGCAATCGGGCAATCTTGCGCCCCCCCCGGCACATCGCACTGGCCATTAAAATTATATCCCCAGGCGATCACGTTGCCATCCTTCAGCGCCAGACTGTGATAAGTACCACAGGCAATCGCGCTCACATCGCTTAGCGCCTCGGCCGGCACAGTGCTTTGGCCGTAGTTATTATATCCCCAGGCGATCACCTTGCCATTCTTCAAAGCCAGACTGAAACCCCAACCGGCGGCGATGGCGCTTACATTGCTCAGGGCCTCGGCGGGCACATTGCACTGCCCGTAGCCATTGCCACCCCAGGCGATCACCTGGCCATCCTTCAAAGCCAGACTGTGATCCCAACCGGCGGCGATGGCGCTTACATTGCTTAGCGCCTCGTTCGTCACATAATCGCTGGCTCCCCAGATGAGCACCTTACCATCCTTCAACGCCAGATTATGATACTGGCGACCACAGGCGATGGCGCTTACATTGCTTAGGGCCTCGGCGGGCACATTGCCCTGGCCGTAATCATTGGCGCCCCAGGCAATCACCCGGCCAGCCTTTAAAGCCAGATTGTAAGAATGACCAGCCGCAATAGCGCTCACACCGCTCAGGGCCTCGGCGGGCACATTGCACTGCCCGTAGCCATTGCCACCCCAGGCGATCACCTCGCCATCCTTCAAAACCAGAGTGTGATACTCGCCGGCCGCAATCGCGCTCACCTGGCTCAGCGCTTCCGCCGGCACATCGGTCTGGCCATCTGAATTATATCCCCAGGCGAGTACCTGCCCTCCTCCTCCTGCATAGGAATTACGGGCACATAGAAACGCCAGGCACAACCCTGCCAGCATCAAGAAGCGTGATGCAAAAATATATTGAGTAATCATGGATGATAATCTCCTTTGCTTATGACCGATTATGTGATGGGGTTTCCCATCACCTTATTTGTTAATGGCTACTATGCTTTTCTTGCTTTTTCGGCTATATTTATACCACAACTAAATAGAATAAGCAAGAACTATGCCAACTGGGCCATGCCAACTGAGCTGTACCCAATTATCGGGGGGTGGAATCGTCGACCACCCAATAACTGACGGGTTACGCTGAGCTGTCCAACTACAGATAAAAAATCCGGGCTTTGTTTTCCGCCAGGCGGCGCGCGTTCCAGTCGTCGCCACCCTCCTGGTTAGCGCTCATGAAAACGGGAGGCTGAATACCGGCCTTGACCAGTTGGGCGACTACCTCGCAGACCAGGGCGTTGGCAATGGCGCAACCGGTTATGGTTGAGAGCGGGCCTACCTTCGGCCGCAAGCCGGGAATGGCCAGCGCCGCATCGCCGTAGGGCGCGCCATTGTCAATGACCACATCACACACCTCGGCCAGTTTTTTCCCGGAAGGATGCCGGCTCTTTGTCCCCTGCGAATAGGCCAGCGAGGTGATGGCAATGGTTTTGAGGCCCATGGCCTTGGCCTGCAGCGCCATGTCAATCACAATTGAATTCCGCCCGGAAGTGGAAGTGATAATGAGCCGATCGCCGTGCTTAGCCGGCGCAGCCGCCAGAAGTTCGCGGCCCAGGCCCTCCACCCGTTCCAGTCGCGAGGTCAGCGGCAATGGATGAACCGCCAGGTTCATGCCATGCGGATAGATAGGATTGATCAGCATCAAGCCGCCCGCGCGATAGACCAGTTCCTCGGTAATGATGAAGGAATGCGAGGCCCCGAACGAAAACAGACAATGATTGCCCTTAATCGCTTCAACCAGCAACTCGGCGGCCGCGGCAATGGTCTTGGCCTGGGAGCGGGCCACTTGGGCGAGCGCAGAAAGCGCCTGTTGAAAATAATCATCGGCCGCTGGCATGGCTAAAACCCCCGCTGTTCATATTGATCGCGGCTTTCCCGGTAGCGCTCTTCGCCGCCTTCCAGGTTAACGCTTGAAAAAACGGTCAATGGCTGCCCGCGCGCGGCCATCAGTTCCATGGAGCGCCCCAGCAGCATCCAGCCGGCCACGTTCAGGGCCACTCCGGAAAGCGGTATCAATTTAGTATCGTAGCCGGGCACGTCAAGGGCCGCGTCGCAGGTGGGGGCCCCAAGGTCAATAACCACGTCCACGACCTCGGCTAAGCGCCGGCCGGAGGGGTGCAAGGGAACCGCCGTTCGGGAATAGGCTAAAGCGGTAAATCCGATCACCCGTAGGCCTTTGGCGCGGCAGGCCAACGCAAGCTCGACCGGCGCGCGGTTGCGGCCTGAAACCGAAGAAACCAGCATAACATCACCGGAACTGAGATTGCTGGACTGCACGGCAAAGCGCACGGTTTCCAGGTCCTGTTCCCATTTTTCGCGCCGCGGACGATTCTGACGGCAACGGGGCACGTTCGAAGCAATTTTCACGTTAAAGGTAAAAGCCTGGATAGCCGCCATGCCCCCCGCGCGATTGATGAAATCGGCCTGCAGGCCATGGCCGAGCTCGGCGCAATATACTAGGCTCTGATTGGTCAAAGCCTGAACTATCAGTTCGGCAGCCCGTTCAATTGCCGGCAGTTGGCTTTGCTCGAGATGATTCAGGATCTCCCGGACTTTAGCCAGATATTGCTGGGGGACCATTAGTTGTTCCTTGTTTCATGACGTCGCGATAGGTAGCCAGGAGCTTGGCCGCCGCCTGATTATACTGGGGAAGCTGCTGCCGGCGCAACCCCTCCAGCGCCATGCCGAGCACCGCCGGATGCGGCGAACGCCTGGGCGTTAACAATGGCGCAAACTTTCGCACTTGCTCGCATAAGCGCGCCCAATAAATGGCCGAATGCATGATAACGCTACCGGTGCCAACCAGTGTATAGGATTCGCCGGTCATTTCAAGACGTTCGCTGGCGGCCTGGAACAACCGAGCGATCCTTTGGTTTCAGGCTGAATCCGACCAGCTCGGAAACATTGCGCAGGCCATAAAAATCATAGGCTCTCTTGAGCAAGGTGGTATGAAACCTGAGGTGCCAGTCGGACTTGGCCGCGGCGCGCAAGGCCATCAGCCCGATAAAATAGGCGCTGCCGGTATCGCCCAGGACCGGGCCGATACCGTCCAGATGCAATTCGCGGCCATCGTGGGTCTTGCCATGCACGAATGAGCCGGTTCCCGCCAGGACCACCAGGCCATAGGGCTCTCCGGCCAGTGCCATGGCGGCCTCATCTTCCTTCATCAGGATTATGGCGCGAATGGGAATGCCCAGACTGTGCTCCAGGGTATGGCGGACTTGCCCCACTATTGTCCAGCGAGTTGGCAGACCCAACCGGTAGGCCAGTTTGCGGAAAGAGCTGATAAACACATTGGTTGATAACTTGGCAAAGTAGCGGGGCTGGAGCGATGCAATCGCGAGCGGTTCAGGAACGTAACGGCCTAACGCGCCCCGCGCGGCCAGGAGCAGAGCCTGCTCGCTGCG
>JACPGM010000029.1 GCA_016188985.1 Lentisphaerota bacterium
AGACGGCAACGGCGGCGGAGTGTACGGCGGCAGATTGAATAACTCTATTGTCTATTTGAATACCGCACCAGCCGGCGGCTCAAACTGGTTAGCGGTTATAGCATTTACCAATACCTGCACGGCGCCGGAGGCCACCAATGGGCCTGGCAATATCGCCTCCGATCCGCTGTTTGTGAATGGGGCTGCGGGCAATTACCGCTTGAACGAGAATTCGCCGGCCCGCAACGCCGGCACGAATTTTCCATGGATGACCGATCCGGCCGATACGCGCAGTAAAGACCTGGACGGCCGCAATCGGATAGACGGATTAAACGGGCAGGTTGATCTGGGCGCCTATGAGCTTCTTATTACCGGCACGGTTGTCAAATTTTTCTAACGTAGGCTTTGCCCACAACCCAAATACGTTTCGTCCGCCTGTGCTGGAAATGTAGGAGCCTCGCCCCGTCGAGGCGATCTTGTCGCGCCAGCGGCTCGTGCTCCCGCCTTCGCGAAGCCCTCGCTTCGGTGGGCGAAGGAAGGTCGTAGCGAAGGCAGCCTTTCCAGCCTTCGCAGCCGAAGCGGATGCTTCGGCGGAGTAGGCCGCTGACTTCGCAGAGTAGCAGGTGGCGCTCCTACAATTTTCTTGTTATTTATGACGGCATCGGGTGTTCAAGTTACCAATCACGTCGTCCCGCGCGCTGGCTTAATAATCGGGGACGCATTCGCTATCATTCTGGATGGTAGCAAGGTCATCGGCAAAACTTACCAGGCCGACGTCCAGGTGAATGTGGAATAATGGCGCGCGAAATAAAATGCAAATCGCTGGCGCTTCGGCTGGACGAGCATGGCCGGGCCGTGTCCCTGCGCCACCGCAAAACCGGTTATGAGTTTCTGGGCTCGCAATCTAATCCCGTTGGCCTCTGGCAGTTGGGCCTGATCAAACCCGTTTCCTGGAGTGATCCCCTGCCGCCGATTGAGTACCCGGAGCTGTCCTACGCCGGGCACGAGTGGTGGACCAACCGCAATGAATACAAAGGTGACCTGGCGCTCGACAGTAACTACGCTCCAGCCCCAACCATAGCGGGCGACGAAACTCAGCTCGCGCTTGAATGGCATCTTGCCGTGCCCGGCGGAACGGCCCGGGTAATCCTTGAGGTTAAGGGCGGCCAGGAAAAAGAGCGGCTGGAGATTCGCGCGCAGGTAGCCGTGCCCGGGAATTGGGCGCTGAAAAGAGTGACTTACCCCCGCCTGCGCGGGTTTGGCGACCGCGCCGCGCCGGCCGACGACGCGCTTCTGCTCCCTAAAAACTGGGGAATCCTGCGCCAGAACCCGCTGGAAGACATGACCAATTTTGCGGGTCAGCATCCCGGCGGCGCAAATTGGTGTCAGATGATCGCCTGGCTGCACGGCGCCAGCGGCTTATACATCGGCATGCTGGATCCTGACACCAACCATACCGGAATTGACGCCCAGTACGTTGAAGAAAATCAGCCTGTTCCATGGAACACGGAGCCCTGGTATCCTCCTGACCAAGACGGTCAGCCTGCCGAAGCGGAATGGGCGCCGCTTTCCGAACGTTTGGCCGCGGGAAGGGCGCCGGCCATCCAGTTGCGCTGTAATCACTGGCCGGCGATGATCAATGACTGGATTTGCTCCTACCCCGTCATCCTGCAGGGATTTACAGGCGCATGGTACGAATCCGCCCAGATCCACCGCAAGTGGGCGATCCAGCAACGCTGGTGCCGGCGCGGGCGGCTGGCTGAGCGAGCGCGCACTTCGGATGCGCTTGCCAATCTCGATCTCTGGTTTTCCGGCTACGGCTTTCCACCCGCCAGTCTGCAGCCGAAGCCGGCCTGGGAATTCCAGAAGGCAATGCAGGCCCTGCTTGAGTTCTTTAAGATGCCGTTCGGCGCGCATTGGTATAACTGGCACAACTTCTCCTGGCACCGCAATTTTCCCGGCCACACCCCGGCGGTCGAAGGCTTTAAGCAAGTCAGTTCGGAACTGCAGTCGCGCGGCATCGTCATCATGCCCTACTGTCAGGGCAGACTCCTCTACCGTGACCGGCCCACGTTCGCACAAGAGCGAACGCACGCCAGCGTCGAGGCCAACGGCCAACCCTATCTGGAAATGTATACGCCGAACGATGACTGGCCTCTGGCTTTGTGCCCCGGCGACCAATGGAGTCAAAGGCAGTGGCTTGAAACCGCAGAAATGCTGTGGCGGCAATATGACGTGGATGGCGTCTACTTCGATCAGATCACGGCTATGCGACCTTCGCTTTGCTATCATGCCGGCCACGGTCATCCGCTCGGCGGCGGAACACAATACTTCCAGGGCTATGATCAGGCGCTAGCCGCCATGCGCCCCTGTATTGAGGAAAAGCCCCGACGGTTTCTGTCCAGCGAATCCCTGTCGGACGCTTTCATGGACCGCATTGATCTCTATCTCTCATTTGTTCCGAGCATCGAAGACTATGTCCCTCTTTTCACTGCTATTTATGGAGGATACACGACCGTCATGGGCCGGTCCTGCCCTTCCGCGGTCATGGAGAACTTGCCGCTTTTCGCGATGGTACAGGGGGAACAATTTCTTTTTGGCGGACAACTCGGCTGGACGAGCGCTGAAATTTTGCAACATCATGAATCCGCCGTGTTTCTCCGGGACC
The DNA here is from genome assembly GCA_016188985.1 of Lentisphaerota bacterium. Taxonomy (GTDB): domain Bacteria; phylum Verrucomicrobiota; class Kiritimatiellia; order JAAZAB01; family JAAZAB01; genus VSJD01. The sequence continues at coordinate 2,648 of JACPGM010000029.1, forward strand.
TGGCGATCCTGCGTTCGCGCGTTCGTAGATTCCTGCATTTCGGAAGCATGGAGCCTCCGCTCGCCGCTGAGGTCGCGGGCCCAAAAATCAGCGCGCTGATTCCCGCGGAATTGTGCGCCAGGTCGCGCCCGCTCCGGCTTGAACGCCAAGCGATCAGGAATACGGTCTGGCGCGGACCCGATGGGCGGCCGCTGGTTTTGCTGCTTAACGAAAGTTCGGCGACGGCAAGCATCTCATTTCCATCCCGCGCCGGATGGTCGCAATATAGGTGGCATAAGTGGACGCTGGGCCGGCACGAGGCTGAGCCCATCCTGATGGATAAAGTCGTAACCCTGACGGTGCCGGCTCTCACGGCTGTGGCGCTTGAAGCGGAATGATTCACATAAAGGAGGAACAGATGGAGAAGGTCAAGTACGAAGAAATGCTTCCGCACGAGTTTGAGGCAGCGCTCCATCAGTTTCCGGTTGCCTATGTGCCGGTCGGCTCGCTGGAATGGCACGGACGGCATCTTGCTCTGGGCAACGACACGCTCAAGTCGTACGGCATACTGCTTAGGACCGCGCAGAAGTACGGCGGCGTGGTCGTTCCTCCCACTTACTGGGGCCACATGGCACACTGGAAGCCGGGTTGTCATCCCGGTCTGCCGCCGGAGACTGTGGACGGCCTGTATGTCGCCATTTTCAAGGGTCTGGTCGCGGTTGGATTCAAGGTCGTCATAGGCGTAACCGGGCATGATGTTACGGAGCAAGTTGACTCCCTTCAGCAGGCCGTGGACGCCATCACTGCCCCTGGCAAGGCTGCTGGTTTCGCCATGAAGGAAGGTTCGCTCTACGACCTGCCGGGAGATAAGATGGACCACGCCGCGCACTGGGAGACCTCGATCCTTATGCACCTGCGTCCGGACCTGGTGGACATGGACAAGATCAAAGACGAAATACTCACCACCCAGGATGGCGCCAAGGAAGCCGGTATCCACGGACGCGACCCGCGCATATATGCGTCGCCTGAGCTTGGTGAGAAGATTGTCAATCGGATCTCGGATAATATCGGGAAGAAGGCCCAGGAACTCTTGGCGGGATTAGAGAAGTAAAAATGCGCATAGGCGAGCTGACGCAGGCAGGCTTCTGGCTGGGTATGTTCCCGCTGCTGTTGGCGGCCCAGCCGACGACCGTGACCATCCGCGATTATATCGGGGGGCAGTGGCAAGACGAACTGGTTCATTACTCCCTGGACTTTCGCGAGGGCTCCCTCAAGGGAATTGCGCGAGCAGGAGTTAAGATTGCCGACGGCAAGGCGATTCCCGCTCAGGTCAGCGACGTGAAGCGGCACAAGGACGGGTCCATCCGCTCATTCAACGTCTGGTTCTTCGCCGATATACCTGAGGGCGAAGCCGTATCGTATACCATCACGCCGGGGGAAACGGGGCCGGAGGATTCCGGAATCACCGCGACCGCCACTGTTGCGTTTATCGAACTGACAACCCGCGCCCCGAAGAAAATCGGCATCCGTTTGCCTGCCGGCGGCAACGAGTACAACTGGCCCGTTCCTGCGCGGGAAGCGCCGGGCCCGATTCAGGCGCTCCTATTGCCTTCGGGACGCTGGATCGGCAAGGGCCGGTTCGAGGCGCCGTTCGAGGTGAAGTCCTACAAGGCGGAGGTGACGGCTGCCGGCCCCTTGTTCGCCGAAGCGCGCGTTCACTATATTTTCGACACCGGCTACTGGACCTTCACCGCGCGGGTGTTGAAAAACTGCCCCATGATCATTATTGAGGAAGAACTCAACACCGGCTACAGCGGCCAGCAATGGGACAAAGCCGACCGCTTCTACTCCCTGATACTGAATAGCGGCGGCTTTAAACCCACGCAGGGTTTCTATACCAGCGGCTTTACCGACAAAGAGGAGTTTCACACCCTCTTGAAACAGGAAGCTCAAGCCATCCTCAAGGAAAGCTCCGGACACATTGCAGCAAGCGCGGGCACAAAGGTGAACGGTTATACGCTGTCATTCAAGGAGGATCGCGATGATTACTATCTTACACCATGGCCCACGTGGAGCGCGCGCGCCAACACTATTATCCGGTTTGTAGAGCCCGGCAAAGACGCGGTCGGCTTCGCCGCGTTGAACGTGGTCAAGTGGCGCGATCCGCTCAGCCTGCGGTTCAAGAGCAACCTCCGGGAAGAGCTCAGCCTGAATCTCCCCCTCCAGGTCTATGAGCAGGGCTGGCCGTCGGAAGGCTTCGGGCGCTACAGTCCCAACGCCACGGGCAAGGCTCTGTACGTGCCGGAAAACACGGCCCGGCGTCATTACGGGATCATGCTTTCCGAAGCGGAGAACGAGTTAACGAACAAGCTCCACTCGCTCATCCACCAGTCCGTCAAGCTCGGCAGTCACTCGCTCGATGAGGTCAAGGACTGGATACTCGACTGGCCCGACCCGCTCTCCGGCGCGAAGTGGGCGCAAGAGTCCACGGCCACGGGCCAGAGCGCGCTCCAGCTCATGCGCCAGTGGCGGGACTGGAAACGCGCGCTCGGGCACTTTGGTTTGTTCAGCATGTGGAATCACCGCTCCCTGACGCACATGCGCTACGAGCCAGTGCGAAGCGTCATTGATTCCAAGGATGCTCTGACCGCCGCCGAGCGCCGGGAGTTGCGGCGCCTCTGCGCCTACCAGGCGTATGTGCTGAACTCGCTCGAACACTTTCCCTGGGGGGTCGGCTGCCACCTGGGTAATCCGAACATGTCCATCATGGCCGTGGACGCGCGGACCAAGGCAAGCCTGCTCGTTAAAGACCACCCCATGTTCAAAGAGTGGGGCGCATGGACTCTGGCATTCACCAAGGACTATATCCGGCGCTACACGCGGGAGACCGGCGCGCCATACGAGAATCCGCACTATACGCTAGGGGTTACGCTTTCGGGCATTCTGCAGGCCAACAAGGTTTTCATGGAGAACGGCATTGGCGACGCGCTTGATACCGAGCTCTTCCGCCGGCACGCGCGTTTCCTGATGGACTGGTTGACCATTCCGGACCCGCGCTTCCAGGGCCATCGCCTGGCCATGGGTATCGGCAACGGCGGGTCGTACAATTCGTTCGAGCCCGAGGCCGGGCGGCTCCTGGTGGAGTATTACCGGGAGCGCGACCCGGAGTTCGCGGCCAATCTGCAGTGGTTCGTCAATCAAACCCTGCCCGGGGAAAAGCAGATCAAGGTTCTTGACCAGGAGAAAGCGCCCGTCCTTACCAGCGTGCATCACCAGGATTACGGCGTTATTTTCCGGCACGGCTATGGCACGCCGTATGAAACGCTCTTCCATATCATGGCCGGCAACTGCAACGGTCATTATGAGGCTGAGACGGACCAGATGGCTTACACGCTTTACGCCAAGGGGCAGCCCATCAGCCTGCACTTCGCCAACGGGTACCATCCGATGTTCAATCGCCCCTGGCTGCGTAACCGCGTGTCCATAGACCACAAGTTCGAGATAGCCGAACGCCACGCAACAAAAACTCTCTGCGCCGCCTTCACGCCCGAAGCCGACTATATGCGCGCCGCCAGGGACATAGACCGGATCAGGCCCATGCCCGGCGAATACCCGCGGCTCGAAGTCCAAGGATTGAACTGGAGCGATGAGGAACTTCAGGCCTGGCGGTATCCGCCGCCGGCGGAAGACATCCCGTTGACCACCTGGCACCGGCAGATGCTCTTCCTCAAGGACGCCGACCCAAAGGGGCCGAACTATTTTGTTCTACGAGACGCCTTTGGAAGCACACCAACGCGGCCAACGGATTTGAGCCTGTGGTTCCTGGCCAACGCGATGGAACGCAAGGGCAACGTGTTTCATTACGACGGGCAATGCTTGGTTGACCTGGACGTCTTTGTGGTCACACCGGAAACGTTTGAGCCGGAGACCGGCAAGTACGGGCACGCCCAGTATCCCTACCGGCGCTACACCGGGTTTGATCCAAAGTATTTCCCGGACGGCAAGCTCCGCGAGGACCAATTGTTCCTGCGGATTAAGCAGCCGCCGGGCAAGGGCTATATGGTCGTTCTTTACCCGCGCCTCAAGCAGAACGATCCGGCGGCCGTCTTCACGCGCCTGGCCGAAAATGCGGTGAAGATAGAAACGCCGCTGTCCGTTGACTACGCTTTCCTGTCGCCGCATCCTTTCACTTACCACGACGCGAAGCTGACGTTCAAAGGCATGGCCGGCACGGTGCGGTTCTATAAATCCGGTAAGATCGCCGTGGCCAACTGCGAGGGTAAGACTGAGATCGCTGTTGCGGGCAAGACGATCACCGGTGCAGGCGGCTTTGTTGTTACTCTGGAAGGCGGCAAAGTTGTCTCCTCGACCACGGGAAAAGACGCCAAGTTCAACGTCGGGATTTTGGAGCGCCAACAATGAGCGTGACCGAAAAAGCGAAACGATTGATGCGGAAGGTCAACTTTGAGCGGCCCGAACTTGAGGGCGTGCGCAACGCCGGCGATCCGGCCAAAGCTTTTGTCGAACACGTGGCCAAACCGCCACGGCCACATTTCCGGTTCGAGTATGAGCGGAAAGCCGCAATGCTTGACTTTCTGCGCGAACACTACGAAGCCTGGCGCGATTTCGACATTACGGCCGCCGACCAGTTCGCCAAAATGCCCCTGGCAAAGGCCACTGCGCCCAACAGCCGCGCCACCATCAATATCCCCTGCCTGGGAAAGGCCTGGTGGGCCACGGGCGACCCGCGCTACGGGGCGGCGTTTGAACGGTTCTTTCTCGAAACCGAAACCGGCAAAATGTTCAATTGGCTGGCCTTCAATGGAAGCCAGGCGGCGTTTGATCTGACCGCCTTTCTGCTCCTGCTCGACTGCCCCGGCCTGAGCGCTGAAGGCCGAATCGCTTTCCTCGACCATCTTCACGCGATCTGCGATGACGCCTGGGATAATCACACCTCCCGCTGGGATCGGCTCATGCTGGGGCCGGAAGGGCATAATTTTTACCTGCACGGCGCGCTGGGGCTTGTGCACGCGGGCCTGCTCTTCCCGGAATTCAAGCGCGCGGATTTTTTCACGCGCAGCGCGCTGGGTGTTTTTGAGGAATATGCGCGCGGGCATTTGAAAGCGGACGGCGGCGCGCGCGAGACCTGCCTGGGCTATCAGCACGGCTGTATCTTCAACTTGTGGGACGCCTATCTCATGGCGCGCCGCAACAATTACCCGGTGTCCGCCAATATGGCCGAGCGCCTGCTCAAGGCGACGCATTTTCTTTTGCGCCTCATGACGCCCTCCGGCGGGATTCCCGATTTCGGGGACAGCGGAAAACACTCACCCGGCGCGCTGACCGGTCTGGCCGCCATCGCCGCGGCCATAACGGGCGACGGGGAATGCAAGTGGTTCGCGGAATACTGCCGCAAACAAATCAGAAACGGCCGCGCGGAAACAGACGGCCGGATTCCCGAGGGCGCTTTCTGGATGGTAGGCCTGGAAGGGGCCCGGACGTATGAGCGCGCGCGCGCGCGTAATCCAAATCACCGATCAGCGCTGATGGGGCCGAGCGGGTATATGGCCATGCGCGATTCAGCCGCGCCCGACGCCAATTATATGGCCGTGGCCGCCGCGGACCGCGGGCCGATTGTAACCAGCCACAATGCGAATGATATTTTCTCCCTCGAAATTCACGCGCTCGGCGCGCGCTTTATCGGCGATATGGGCTACACGGAAGGCAATAGTCCGGGACGCCAGTACGATAAGAAGACGGAAGCCCATGCCTGCCTGGCGATCGAAGGCCTGGAGCAGGTTCCCATCCTCAATGAATGGCGCTGGGCCGGACGCGTATATCCCTGTGTCCGGCGCTGGATCAGCGATGATACTCATGACTTTTTTCACGGAGTCCACGAAGGCTTTTACCAGTATGATCAACACCAGATATTGCATGCGCGCAAAATCTTTTTCTTGAAATCGTTAGCTTTGCCGGCCGCAAAGCCGTCCGTGGGCTATTGGGTTGTCATGGATTGGGTGGAGTCAAACGTCGAGAACGACTATCGCATCTATTTCCACGGCTGCGCGCCGGCGGTGACTTCGGGAAAGAACATCATTCTCGGCAATGCAGACGCCGCGCGCCTGGCGATCATGCCGCCGGCCGAAGATGATATCGCCCTGCGCCGGGTGAACAGCGAAGGCTATGCCGCCTATATCCGGGAGCAGCAATTGACCGCGGAAGGTCACCCCGGTTTTGTCTATGGAAAACGCTCCATGTCCGACTGCTTCGTCTGGGTGATTGCGCCGCTACCTGCCGGAGAAGCTCTGCCCGCCGTCCGGCGGCTGCCGGTCCTGGTCAACGGCCAGGAACAGCCCTGTCATGGCGCCACGGCCGTTGAGCTCCGGTTTCCGGACCATAAGGACGCGCTCTGCGTTTCCCACAAGGACTTTGACGCTGAGTTGAAAGTGGATGGTTGCAGCACGTGGGGAAACATCGCGTTCCGGCGGACGGATTCGCGCGGATCGGTCGCGCTGAGACTATCGCATACGATGGCGGACGGCGTTTGCGGGCGATAGATGACGGTTACTTTATTTTGCCTTGGGTTGCCCCGGCGGCCTTGTCGGCGGCGAGGCAGTGGCCGTGGGCCGCAATGCTCCCCGCCGCGCCGAGCGAAAGAATGACCCCGTTTCCCCGCGTCTGGATGGCGCCGACTGTCCCCGTAAAAGCAATGTCCCCTTCCTTGAACGAGAACGGTTCGGCGCTCAAGAAGACATAGTCCGTGCCCGCGGGGGTCTGCACCCGCACCGCCTGGCCGTCAGCCAGCGCGGTGAACTTTGGGGGCGGCTCGCTCTTCAGGCGCGGGTAGAGCACGGCGGTGAATCCCAAACCGTGTGCCTGGGTTGCGATCAGGCCGGTTTGCGTCCACTGCGTTTGGCAATAAACCGCATTGGTATTGAGCCCGTAGGTTTTCCGCGTTTTTTCCTCGGTTAGCAGTTTGACCTGGGCCGGGCGGGTGAAGAAAACGTCGGTATCCACGTCTTCCTGGCCGGCCACCAGCGCGCCCTGCGCGCTGAGCGTGACCTGGGTGCAGGTGAGCCATAGCCGCCAGGTGGCGGGCGCGGGCTTGCTCAACGTGTCGCAGATGACAAAGTAGTTTGGCGCAAGCGGGTCGCTGTCCTTGATGAACGCGATCTGGCGCGTCCAGCCGCCGAGCACGCCGCGCACGTAGTCGAACTGTTGCGACGGCGCGAATTCCTTGATGCGCATGTCAAGGCCGCTGGAGAGCGGCGTTTCCAGCATGCTCTGGTCGGCGACCGGCGCGCGGTCATAGTAACCAAACTCATCGGCCACGATACGGCCCTTGCCCCAGAGCGTGATACTGCCGGAATCGTAGTCGTAATGCTGGTAATGAGAGCCGGCGATCATGTGCAGCATCGTCTCGCGCTCGGACGGGTAAGCGTTGCGCAGGACGACGCCGTTCTCGGGGAACAATTCGCTGCCGTAAGCCGGCGCCTTGGCCGCGATGTTCGTGTCAATGAACAGTCCGCGGTAACCGGCAAAGGCCGCGGGGAATCCACCGACGCTCGGCATTTTTTGCGCGCCCTGCTGCAGGAACATCCATTGCATCTCGGCGGCAAAGGCGGGATCGCGTTCCTTCCAGATGCTGGCTACATGACCGAATTCCGAGGATGGCTCGAATTTATAGGTGTTGCCGATCGGCGGCAAATGACGCCAGCCTTTGAGGCGCGCGTCGGGCGGCGTTGAAATTTTAGCGAACCACTCGGCGATCTTTTTCATCCTGGGGTCAAACACGTGGTCGGCGAAGCCGGCATTGCGCGCCATCAGGAAACAGGCTGAGATCTGATCGTAGGACGCCATGGCGTAGTGCGGCGCCTCCAGCCACAGTCCCTCGCTCACCCAGGTCCGGGCCAGGGGATGCGATGAAATCAGACAGCCGATCGTGGTCTGGAACCCGGCCACAAACGTGGTCATGTTCGGGTTGGCGCCAAACCCGCGCGCGGGCGACCAGTAATCGGGCCGCTGGACTACGTAGCCCAGGAAGGCCGCCTGGGCGCGAATGCGTTCGCGCTCTTCGTCGGTCATGGCGTCGGCGAACAGGGCCGCGTCAGTCAGATTCAACATGCTGTCGAAAAAGTTTTTCGTTCCATGGGGCGCCTTGCCGAACGAGGAAGTATGACCCTCCTGTTTCAGGTAGTAGTTCACTACGCCCTGCATCCAGCCCACGGCCATTGTCGCCAGACGCCGGCCGAGCGCGGGATCGCCCGTAGCTAAGTAATAGGCGATCGGCCCATCCATATTATATTCGTTCATGGGGTTCTTGATATATTGGGCCAGCAGGTTCGGG
>JACPGM010000046.1 GCA_016188985.1 Lentisphaerota bacterium
AAACGGTCCGAAAATAGGGTCGAGAATCAGATCGGCGATTATCGGATTGCCTTTTCAGTCATCGGCATGCTTCCCTAATCTGAAATCTGATCGGCGGGAGAATGAACCTCCCAAAAACACGTTTTTCGACAGTCTCGTTCGCGGCGCGCCAGCGCCGGTCAACTCGCCATTCGGCACAAGAGAAACTTATGAAACTTCACGTTGTTGTGGCCGCCCTGTTGTTTCTGGCGTGCGGATGCCAGATAGATACACGGCCGCCCAAGCCCTCTGAGACCTATCTGGATATATGTTACAGGCCCATCGGCTGGGACAATTCCGGCGAGCGTTTCGTCTTCACGAAGCACTTCATATACTACGGGAAGTACTTCGGGAAGTATGAGCGAGGGGATACGGTTCCCGATAAGACCTCACCCTATCGGTGGGTCGCCAGCGTTACCGAGCACCATGTTGTCGTGTGCGAATACAGCCTCAGTTCGGGAAGTCTCCGCGAGGTATTCTCGTCTGACAGCAAAGTGCTACATCGACCCTTGCTCTTCGCTTTAGAGCCTCCTCGGCTCGTGGCGGTGTTGGAATCCGGACTTCAGGAAATCAGCTTTGACGGAACGATCGGCGGCCTTTCCCCTTTTCCTTCGGGGCGTGAGTTCCGTGCCCTAGATCCACTTGGAAGACGCGCAGCGTTTGCCGTCAAGTTGGAGCGTAGCGACCATGCGAATGGAATTGAAATCATCGAGCTCGCCTCGGGGAGTGCGCATGTCCTTCGGACAGGACTCGCCAGATCGAAGAAGAGCGCACCGTACCATACGGTGGCTAACATGGCTTGGTCACCTGATGGCCACAAAATCGTATTCCATCACTACCGTGGCAACTTCGACAACGTTCCAGAGGAGCTCCAGGGAGGTCTCGTTGTGGTGGATATCAATCACGCGTCTTCGACGTACATATACAAAGGCCGTATTCCCTCCGGTGCTTCCCCTCTCAGATGGCAAACAGGTGACTCCATTGCAGTGCACGATGCAGAGCGAATACAATCTCAAAGGGCGTCTGCAGATTACACGTTCTCCGATTTCGATAACTACTTAGGGCCAATGAGGATCTCCTGCAAGGCTTCGGGCACGGAACCACATGCCTACTTGGGGGCTTGCGGTTGGGCGCAGGACCTACGACTGTTGCAGAGCGACGGACGAGAACTGTGCACTCTTGACTCTAGGCGCATTGAGTTTGCTGAGAAAGTGAATTGGCGCAAAGCAACCGCGGCTATGGCTGACTCAAAGGGGTGGGTATGGTAAAGTCCCACCCCGCCTCAACCAAATCTTGGGGGTCACGTCTAAATTTTCAAGATTTGGATCACTCGTTTGATGGCGGTTTTAAGCGCACGCTCTTGCTGAAACTAATTACCTATAATCACGCCGATGACCCCGCTCCACCAAGAAGCTACGCAGGCTCCGCCGGGCAAGATGAGAACGGACATCAAAAACGAAACGTTTTCCCATCATAAGCCACGCCACTACCAGATGGCGGTTATGATATTCAACCCTTTATTCGTTTTCAATGACTTTTTTCCTACTTTTTTGGCGGCTTTGGCCGGCGCCGGCAGAGTTCGGCGACTACGGCGCCAACGGAGGCCGCCAGCGCTTTTACGTCGTAGCCGCCTTCCAGGATAAAGACGATCCGGCCCCCGGCATAAGTGTCAGCAATGCCGAGCAGCTCGCGGGCCACGGCGGCATATCCGCCCTCCGTGTAGCTTAGTCGGCCCAGCGGGTCGTCCTGATGGCCGTCAAAACCGGCGGAGACCAGTACGAACTGGGGCTGGAAAACTTTCATGGCGCCAACGAGCTGCTGCCGCACGGCGCCAAGCAGCGCCTTATCGTCCGCGCCGGGGAGGAGCGGCACGTTGAGGATACAGCCGGAACCTTTGCCTTTCCCGGTTTCATTGGCGCTGCCCGTTCCAGGATAAATGCCCGTTTGATGGACGCTGAAATAAAAAACCGTGCCATCCTCATAGAAAATATCCTGGGTGCCGTTGCCGTGATGCACATCGAAATCAGCAATCAAGACTCGTTTGAGTCCATGCTGGCTTTGCAGATAGCGCCCGGCAATGGCGACATTATTGAAAACACAGAATCCCATGCCCTGAGAGCGCGTGGCATGATGGCCCGGCGGGCGGACCAGGCAAAAAGCGCTGCCGGAGCGGCCGGCCATCACTTCGTCGCAGGCGGTTATGCCGGCGCCAGCCGCCAGCAAAGCCGCGTCGAAAGTCCGCTCCGAGATCGGTGTGTCGCCGGTCGGCAAAGAGCGCAAGCCCCCGGCCACGGCGGCGCGCACAACCTTGATATATTCAGCGTCATGACAGGCGCGGATCTGCGCCTCCGTGGCCGGTTTGACTTCCGGCCAGAGCAAGCACTTGTCAAATTCGCTTTGCCTGATTTGGGCCACAACGGCTTCCAGCCGCTCGGCGCGTTCGGGGTGTCCCGGGCCGGTATCGTGTTCCAGGAACAGCGCGGCATAAAGGATGGCTACTTTACCGTTGATCATGGGATCAATAGACGGTCACGCTGACGGCATCGTAAAAGAGGCTGGCTAAAGTTACCTGACCGTCCATTACGGTATCCACGCCGAAATAGAACCAATAGACGCCGGGCGCCAAGGCGCTGACGGTCAGCACATCGGCGGAACTAAGGTCGAAAATCGGTCCTTGCCAGGTAACCGCCAGCCCCGCGCGCCATTGGGCGGGCGCATTGAGATAATCAAAGTAATACCATGCGCCATCCTGGGTTGCGGCCGCCAGCCACCAGTCGGCGCTGGCTCCGGCATAGGCGCCGGCCGCCAGGCCGGCCGTGATGGTCAGGGTGTCGTCGGCGGGGATGGAGATCGTCGAGTCCGTGTGATTGGCCTGGATAGACGCAACCGGCGCGGTGTTGGTCGTGCCCTGGATAAACGCGCCCGGCGGACTGGATGATGAACGGGCGTTGCCATAATAATCGCGGTTAACCGCGTTCGACAGATTACCGGCCGGCTCTTCGGGCGGAGCGGGCCGGTCGTCTCCGGTAAAATCCGGAATGGCATACGTTGCGGCGGTGAATACGTTGCCGCCGGGAAGCGGCTGAAAATCGCCGCCGGCCGGATTAACCAGTTGCGGCTCAAGATTATTGACGGCGTTATCCGTGAGGAATTGGGCGGGATTGCAGGTGGGGTTCGAGGTCTGGCCGCCCTGGCCGGCGTCACCGATACCAAGCGCCAGATCAGGCGGCCCGTTCCAGAAGATATTGCCGCGCAAGGACAAATCCACATCGGTTTCCGCCGGGGAAGAAATATTGGAGTCGCTGGATGGCGCACGTTCCCCGTAGACGGCCAGGTGGCTGTCCGCGCTCTGGTAGCCGGCGGGGTTATAGAGAACATTGTTATAAATATAAACGTGGCGGTTGGGAATCGGCTCCGTGATGCCGCCACTCACCGGGCCCCAACCGCCGGCGGCCCGGAGCGCGGCGCACCGGGCTGTGTCGCCGTCGCAACTGCGTTCGCCAAAAACGGCTTCCAGCGCATGCGCGCGCCGTCCAACCCGGTAAAGCGTGTTATAAGCCAGAAGAATATTATAGCCGCCGTTAACACCCATGCCGGCGCCTTCTATATCGTGGACGACGTTATTGATGAACTTAATGTCCGTGGCTTCATAGTGGAGCCAGGGCGAGATCATAAATTCAAACCCGGTGCCCTGGCCGGCGCTGAACCCGATTGTGCCGCCATCATAAATCTCATTGGCTTCAATCCGGAAATAGGCGGAGCCACCTTTAAGATAAGCGACCCAATCCGCGTTGTGCAGGGCATTGCCCACAATGTGGCCGTACTGCACGGCCACGAAGTCTACGGCCATCCAGAAGGCGCCGGAAATATCGCTGTCCTCCAGGTAGACGTACTGGCACTGGTTCATTTTGATTGTTTCCTGGGTGGTATTGGTGTCGCCTTGCAGGGTCAGGCCGCGCATCAGCAGATTGGTGCAGCTTTCGCCGTGGATGAGGTTATTGGCGGCCGCCGTGATGTTGAAATCAACAAGGTACAGATAGCGGCAGTCGAAAATATTCAGCTCGCGCAAAAGCGTGGCCGTGCCCTGGCCGTCGGCGGCCTGGATAACCACCGGGCACGCATAAGTGCCATAGCGGCGCTCCATATAATTCGGAATCGAGTCGGCCGCGTAAGCGCCGGCGGCCAGCAGGATGCGATAGCCCGTCGTCGCCAGCACGGTATCGCTCGGAATACCGGTCCAGGCCGCGTCTAAGCTGCGCAGGGCCTGGGCGCGGCTGGCGCCGGAATTACCGTCGCGGCCGTTAAGCGGATCCACCCAGATATCCGTGAGCGTGGGCGCGCCCGGATCGTAATACCGCGGACTCATTACCTGCGCAAAAAGCGACGCGCTGAACATGAGGAGCAGGCCCAGGACAGGCCAAGCCCGCAAACTGATGGAAAGAAAAACTTTGGGTTTTAGTGTCATGGATCTTCAGCCATAGCGCAGTCCTTTGACTTCCTCGATTTCCTTATGCGCCCGCGCCTCGTTCCAGAGCAGTTCTTGCGCTATCAGGGCCGCGGTATTCCGCAAGGCCAGGTCATCCGGCGCTCCGGCCGAGCCCAGCTCGGTCCGGCGCAGCGCGACGTCGGCGAGGGTTACGGCCATCTCGTGGCGGACGGCGTGAACAATTTCCGCGCCGATAACTTCGGCCTTAGCGCTGACCGGAGCGAGCAGGCTTTTCTCAGCACCGCCAAGCTGGAGCACGGCGGAATAGCCGGCGCCATAATTATAGACCAGGCGTTTGGCACGCTCGCGCGGCATCCCGGTGGCGGCGGCTTCGGCAATGAGTTGGTCCAGGTCGGCAAAATCGCCGCCCGGCAGCGGCGGCCGCTCCGCGGGCGTCTGCGACGCGGCGCGGCCGAGTTTGGCCGCCACACGCTGCATGGTTCTTTGAGCCACGTCCCGGGCCGTCGTATATTTTACGCCGAGCACGGTCATTAAACCGCCTATGCCATCCGCCCTGGCATGGTCAATGATCTGGAAATGGTTGAGCAGTCTTGGCTCCGCGCCCGGGGCTACATCCTCGTCCTTCGCCGGCAGCAGCCCGGCCTGAACAAAAGCAATATCGGCCAACTGCAAATTTGCGCCGGGATAAGCCTGGTTCAGGCTGGCGATGAACGCGCGGATATCGTCTTCGGTAACTTTCAGGCTCTCGGCTCTGCCTTCGTGCGGCCGTAAATAGGTTCCGACCATGGTTCGCTCCCGCCAGGGCACGAAGAAAAATAGCCGGCTGGTCTTCCAGCCTTCGGAGCGCGTGGTCAACCCCACGGCATAGCGCGGGATCAGTTGCCGCCGCAAAACAAGATTCATCGCCAGCGCCAGCCGGAATTTCGGGCCGGCAACGTTCTCCCCCAGAAGGTTCAAGGTTTGTCTGGTCCACGGCCCCGTGTTGATGACCGTTAACCGCGCCGGAATTGCCAGGCTTCTTCCGGTCAGGCGGTCAACCGCCGTGGCGCCGGTAACATTACGCCCGCGTTTTTGGAAACCGGTAACTTCGACATAATTGGCCGCCTGCGCGCCGGCCTCTACCGCCGCCTGGATAAATCCCAGGACCAAGCGTTCGGTGTTGTAAGCATAAGCATCATGCCACAGCGCCACACCGGTATAGCGGGAATCATCAAGGTCCGGGGCAATTCTCAGCCATTCGGCGCGCGAGCCAACGCGGCCCGGTGGATTTTTTTTTTCCGGGGGCAGCCCCCGGTTGCGGTCCCAACCGAGCCAATTATTGAGCTTCAGGCCGCAAAACATGGCCGCGCGGCTCTTCAGCGCCCAGCCCTGGGTAGGCAACGCGCAGGGCAGCGGGTGAACCAGATGGGGGCCAAGCCGCATGAGACAGCGCCGCTCACGCAGCGACTGGCGCAGGCGCGGCAGGTCAAGCTGCTGGAGATAGCGCAGGCCGCCGTGAATGATTTTGAGGCTATTGGCCGAGGTGGCCGCGCCGAAATCGCCCTGGTCAACGAGCGTGACGGATAGGCCGCTGAGCGCGGCTTCCCGGGCCAGCGCAGCGCCATAAATGCCGCCGCCAATAATCAGGAGGTCATAGGTCTTGGTTGCCAGCAGATCAATGTCTCTCTTCATCGAATGGTAATGGGGCAGTCTTACGGATATTCTGTAGCCGCCCCACTCCGCTGGGGCGTCTTTTTCGCGGCAACGGAGTGCCGCGGCTACATTTACCCCCAACAACGGGTTAAATCAAATGTCTTGTCTGCACCCTCGCGGCGGCTCATGGTTGCGCGGCCATGACCGAATAGTCGCGCTGATGCTTGATACATTCCTGGGCCACGAATTTGTGATCGGCCATTTTCCTGTTTGGTTCACCGGCCATTCCGAAAATGATGTCGGCGCCCGGCGCCGCATCACGGAACATTTGCGCAATGCTGGCGGCCACTACGGCATGGTTATCCATGTTGCCCCTTAACTGTTGAACCGCGGCTTTGATCGTTATGCGCGGACCGAGCAGCGCTTTGGCCTCAGTGATCGAGTTCAAGTCGCCGGTCGGCTTGAGGCATAAGGCATCCACGGCATCCATTTTGGTCTGACGATAGAGGGGCAGCAGGTTGCGGATCAGTCCGCAGGAATGATGGGCATAAAAGGCGCCATAAGCATGGACAGCGTCCGCAATCCGGTCGGTATAGCCCAGGCAGAACTCCGCGAACATGGCCGGGCTGATGGCGGTGGTGGAGGTGTCGTCCATGCCGGTCAGGATATCATAACCCAGGGAAGCGGCTAACCGGAAGCGGCGCAGATGATTTTCTTCCATGACCTTGAACAGGGAATGCAATTCGGACCGGGCATCATTCCAGAGATAAGCAAGGGTTTCGACCCCGGAATGAACCCGCACCATCATACCCAGCGGTGTGCCCGGCAAATTACCTTCAATCAGGCCCTGGTCGCCCACCTGGGCCTTGCGTTGCTGAACGGAATCCCGGGCGCCGTTTGCCAGATAAAACTCTTCGTCTTCGAAGACGCTGGCCAGGGCGGGCAAATCGGCGGCGCTCTTGATCAGGTGCTCCTGGCAATACGGCATCGAGGTTGATTCCGCCCTGGCGTAGACCTCGCGCAGTTCACCACAGGGCGTTTTATAAACCGTACTCCAGCCGTTGGGCTTCTCTATTGTTTCCACAACCACCCTGCGGCGTTTGCTGGCGATGGGCGGTCCGAAGCGATCAATAATATCAAGCCCCAGGTAGCGCGACAGGATAGCGCCGCTGCCATCACGCCACTGGATTTTCTCGGTCAGGGCTTTCCGCAGTTCCGGATCCATATCTTCCCGGCTGGGCTGATTGTAGGGATCAACAGTGCACCAGACTGGAATCCACTCCGGCTTTTCATGGCGCAAGACGGCCAACAGATTTTCACGGCGGGTTATGGTAATCTCCTAATAGACGGTCACGCTGACGGCATCGTAAAAGAGGTTGTCCAAAGTTACCAGGCCATCCATCACGGTATCCACGCCGAAATAGAACCAATAGACACCGGGCGCCAGGGTGCTGATGGTC
>JACPGM010000008.1 GCA_016188985.1 Lentisphaerota bacterium
CTAGCCCTCTCCGAGGGGAGAGGGAATAATTTCAATGCACTGCAGGTCAGCCGCTGGCCGCCGGTGCGGCAGTGGACGCATTGTTCTTACCCGCTTCTTTGGCTGCAGCCCTGGCCGGCGGCGGGGCATAGATGCGTTCCCATAGCTTGGCGTATTTTAAGAACACGCTGATCGAGTTGAGCAGGGCGATAATAAAGCCGCGGTAACCGTCAAGAAACCCGCGCTTGAGAATATAGCCCTTGAAAAACCGGTAGGCCGGCCGGAACAGCAGGTCGCTGCCGAAAAAGCTCGGACGCTCTTCGTGCAGCCCGGCGGCGGCAATCGTCGAAAAGCGGTTCATGGTCAGGACCTGATCGGCAATATCATCATAGGTATAATGATGCAGGCAGCCGGAGAGGCGCTTAACGGGTCCTTCCACGACCACGTGGTCGTGCGGCTCGCGTCCGGTGCAGACGCCTTTATCCTTGAGAAATAGCCGCAGCTTGATATCGGGCCACCAATCGCCGTGGGTGATCCACTTGCCCAGAAAAAAAACCTTGCGCGGACATTCATAGCCCACGTATTGCCGATTGCGCCCGCTCTCGAATTCCGCCAGGATTTCGTCGCGCAACTGGGGCGAGACTTCCTCATCGGCGTCAATGAACAGAATCCAGGGATAACGCGCCATTTTCTTGATAAGGTCTTTCTGGTCCACGTAACCGCGCCATTCATGCTGGTAGACCCGATCGGTATAAGTCTTGCAAATCTCCATCGTGCGGTCCCGGCTGAAGCTGTCAACCACCACAATTTCGTCCGCCCATTTCAGGCTTTCCAGGCAGCGCCGGATATTGCTTTCCTCGTTGCCGACCGTCAGACAGGCTGAAATTTTGTCGCGCATGGCGTTGACTGATTTGTGGATTCGATGATTGGGCGGTTTATTTAATTAACCGTTTGGAGGGGAAATAAATTTCGTAGCCGCGCCCGTGAGGGCGTGGATTCATCCGGTTGCCACGGCGTCACCGCCGCGGCTACATGAAATCGTTACTCCGCTTTGCAGGACTTTATTCAATTTGTTTAGATTGCCGTTTGTCATCTGTTCTGCAACTCCAGTGCGGCGGCCACCACCTGTTCCGGCGTAATCCGCAACAGGCCGGCGCGGGCTTCAGGCGAATCGCGCCGGAGATCCCGGTTGCGCTGCTCGCTATCTTGCAAGACCCGCACGGCTGAGCCCAGTGGCTTCGTCCGCTGTGGGTCAGTAATGCCAAAGACCGCCACCACCGGGATGGCAAAAGCCGCGGCCAAGTGCATTCCGCCGCTATCATTGCCCAAGGCCAGCTTACACTGCGCCAGCACGGCGGCCAGTTCATTGAGCGAGGTTCGTCCCGCCAGATTCAACGACCCCGGCCCGGCGCCGCGCGCCACAATTTCGCACAAAGAATGTTCTTCGGCCGAGCCAAGCGCCACTATATTACAGTTCAGCCGTTCTTTCAACATCTGCGCCGCCCGGGCAAACCGTTCCGCCGGCCAGCGTTTGGCCGCTCCGTAGGCCGCCCCGGGCATGACCGCAATCCAATTCCGGCCGGTTGATCCCAACAGATCGAAAGCGCGCGCGGGCAACTCAGGCGTGAGTTGCAGGCGCGGAGTTTCCGCCGGGGCGTCAGCCAAGCCAAAGAGCGCCAGGTATTCGTAACGCTGATGTTCCCGGCCGGGCAATGCCGGCGGCCGGACAATTTTAGTCAGCATCCAGTCGCGGCTATGGCCGCTCAAGCCCACGCGTTCCGGGACGCGCGCCAGAAACGGAACCAGCGCGGAGCGGAAAGAGTTTGGCAAAATAAAAGCTAAGCGGCAGCGACGCGCGGCAATCTCCCGGACGGCCGCCGGCAAGCCGCCCAAGTTCTCCGGCAATATCACGATTTTGTCAATGGCCGCCTGCAGCGTCCACAGGGGCGCGAGCTTTCTTTTTACCAGCAGCACGAGCCGGGATTGCGGATGGGCGCGGCGCCAGGCCTGAATGGCCGGCATGCTCATGAGACTGTCGCCCAGCCAATTGAGGCCGACGATTAAAGCAGCCTCGGCAGACGGCGCGGCCGTCGGCGGCGCGGAATGGTCACGGCGCTCCTCAGCGGAAGCAGATGCGGGAGATGCATGCATAAAAATCTTCTACCCCGCTTAAGAGTTCGATTTCCACCCGCAGAAAATAGATGGGCACGTCCTGCCGTTCGATCTTCGGAAATCGTACGGCATCTTTTTCGGTGGTAACGATGAGGGCGGCCTGCTGTTTTTTGGCCTTATTGATGAGGTCAATGATTTCCTGCTGGGTATAGCGGTGGTGATCGGCAAAGCGTTTCATGTAGACCAGCACGGCGCCCAGGCGGATGATTTCCTGTTCAAACCCTTCGGGACTGGCAATGCCGGAAACGAGCGCCACGGCGCGGCCTTTCAGAAAGTCGAGGTTCTGCCGTTCGCCGCTATAGACGTTCTGGAGGTATTTCGATCGGTGAATGCATTCGGAAATTTCCGCCCTGGGGTTCAAGGAACGCAAGGTGGCTTTGAGCGGCTCGGCGTGCTTGCCGTTGGACTTGGTGATAAAAATGAAATCGGCCCGGCGGATGTTGCTGATGGATTCGCGCAGCAGGCCGCGTGGCAGACAATAGCCGTTATCAAACGGATTGGTGCTATCCACCAGCACGATCTCTACCCGGTGTTTCAGGGCGCGGTATTGAAAGCCGTCGTCCAGGATCAGGGTATCGCAATGCAGTTTGTCAATGGCGTAGCGCCCGCTCTTGACGCGATTCTTGTCCACCAGCACCGCCACGTTGCGCAGGTTGCTGGCCAGCATGTAGGGTTCATCGCCGCTCATGGCGGAATCCAGCAGGAGTTCCGCGCCATTGGAGACAACCCGCGGCGGGTGGCGCCGTTCCCGGCCGGTAAGGAGGTCCAGCAGCCGCTTGCCCAGGGAGTGCTCCTGTTTCTTGTAGCCGCGACTCAAGACCGCCACGGTGCGGCCTTCTTTCTGCAGCGCGCGGGCAAAAACCTCGACCACCGGGGTCTTGCCGGTCCCGCCGACCGTCAGGTTGCCGATGCTGATCACCTGGCAGCCCAGGGTATGGTGGCGGAAGACGCCGTGGTCGAACAGGAAATGGCGTCCGGCCACGGCGGCGGCATAGACCCGCGAGAGATATTTCAACCCGGAACGCAACACGGCGGCCCCGCGCCCTTGGCGCCGGCCGCCGATCACGGCGAGAAAATAGCGCTCCAGTTTTTCTTTGCGGTTGAGTCCCATATTGCACTTTCCCCTTGCTCCTCTATATCAAGAGATAGCTCAGGATTCAAGTCTGCTCGGGCTGCCTGGCCCGTGTAGACGCCGTTCGGAAGAACGGCTACTCCCGCGGTTCTATCGAACCGCAGCTACACCATCCCGGCAACCAAAGCATCACCGATTTGCCGATGACCGGAACGCTGCCCGGATTAACTCCTTGCGGCTCAGGCAGGTTTTTCCATGAGCACCGCGCGAATGCGGCGGATGCCGGCGCTGGAGGCCTCCTCCTTCAGGATTTTGAAATGGCCGAGCTCGGCTGTATTGGCCACGTGTGGCCCGCCGCAGACTTCCTTCGAGAAGTCACCGACGCTGAAAACCTTGACCTGTTCGCCGTAGCGGGTGGCAAAGAGCGCCGTGGCGCCCGCGGCCTTCGCTTCCTCCAGGGTCATCACTTGCATGGTAATCGGCAAGGCCTTTTGAATCTGGTCATTGACCAGCGCCTCAACCCGCAGAAGCTCTTCCGGGGTCAGCTTGGCCGGATGCGTAAAATCAAAACGCAGCCGCTCCGCCGTGATGTTGGAGCCCTTCTGCTGGACATGCGGCCCGAGCACGGCTTGCAGGCTCTTGTGCAGGAGGTGCGTGGCGGTGTGCAGGCGTGTGGTGGCCGCCGAGTTGTCGGCCAGCCCGCCCTTGAAGACCTTGTCAGCGCCCTGCCGGGACACTTCCTGGTGGCGAGCGAAAGCTTTGGCAAAACCTTCCTGGTCAACGGTCAAACCATGCTCACGGCAGATTTCTTCGGTGAACTCAACGGGGAACCCGAAAGTGTCATACAGCCGGAAGGCCACGCGGCCGGTAAGCGCGGTCTGGCCATGTTGTTTTAGCTGCTCCAGGGCCTTGTCGAGTTCGGCCAATCCCTGAGCCAGCGTTTTTTCAAACTTTTCTTCCTCGGCGGCGAGCTCGCGCAGAATGTGCGCGCCTCGCGCGGAGAGTTCGGGATAGTTCTTAGTATAGGTGGCGACCACGCTTTCCGCCACGGCTTTGGAAAAGCCCGGACCTAAGCCGATTTTCTTGGCATGCCGCACGGCGCGGCGAATGAGCCGCCGGAGCACGTAGCCCTGGCCCAGATTACTGGGCGCAACCCACTGCTCATCGCCCAGGATGAATACGGCGCTGCGCAAGTGATCGGCAATCACGCGGAAGGCGCGGGTAACTTCGGCGGACTCGCCGAAAGCCTTGCCGGAGAGTTTCGCCAAGGTCGTGATGATGGGCGCAAAAAGTTCGGTATCATAGACCGAGCTTTTGCCCTGCAGCATGGCCGCGGTGCGTTCGACGCCCATGCCGGTATCAACATTGTGCTGGCTCAAGGGGACGTAACTCCCATCGGGGAGCTTGTTATATTGCATGAAGACATCATTCCAGATTTCAAAAAATTTGCCGCAGTTGCAGCCGGGCCGGCAAGCCGCGCCGCAGGCCGCTCGGCCGGTATCCACAAACATTTCGGTGTCGGGCCCGCAGGGTCCGGTCTGGCCGGCCGGGCCCCACCAGTTATCGGCGCGCGGCAGGAAGAAAATACGTTTCTCCGGAATGCCCAGCTTGCGCCAGATTTCAAAGGATTCCCGGTCGGGGGAGGAAAACTCATCGCCCTGGAAAACGGTGATATGGAGAACCGCCGGATCGAGAGCAAGGTAACTTTTGTTTGTCAGGAACTCGAACGACCACTGAATGGCTTCTTCCTTGAAATAATCGCCCAGCGACCAGTTGCCCAGCATCTCGAAGAAGGTCAGGTGGCCGGGGTCGCCGACCGAGTCAATATCGCCCGTGCGGATGCACTTCTGGACGTTGCACAACCGCGTTCCGGCCGGATGATGCTCGCCCAGCAGATACGGCACCAGAGCGTGCATGCCGGCGGTGGTGAAGAGCACGGTGGGATCATTCTGGGGAATCAGCGAGCTGCCCGAAATCAGGGCATGCCCTTTTTGCTGGAAGAAACCGAGATAGAGCGATTTTAATTCGTCGGCGGTCATGCGCTTGAAAAATAGTAACTGCTCAGCTATCTGAGAAAACAATTTCCGCCTTTGCGGATCCGCCTCAGGTGGATCATGCCTTAGGCAGACCCGCCTCTGGCGGAAAATACACGAAATTTAAATACAAAGTCCATTCTCATTTTTAGCGCCTTTCGCGTGTTTCGTAGTTCTATTTCTTGCTTACCTGAGTAGTCACGAAAAATATTTCCTTCTCAGGCCGCCGCTTTCAGTTTGGCCCTGATTTTTTCAATCAATTTATTCTGGAGCTCCGTGTCGGCCTTGACTTGCTCAATAGCGGCTTCGCGGCCCTGGCCGACGTGCGCGCCCTCTAACGAAAGCCAGGAGCCGCGCTTTTCCAGGATCTCGTATTGCAAGGCCGCATCCACGATCGAGCCGGCCCAGGAAATGCCCTCGTTATAGAGAATATCGAATTCGGCCTCCAGGAACGGCGGGGCTACCTTGTTCTTAACGACCTTCACCTTGGTGCGGTTGCCAAAGACCTGGCCGGTGGCGTTCTTGAGCAAGCCGATCTTGCGGATATCCAGGCGCACCGAGGCGTAAAATTTCAGGGCCTTGCCGCCGGGCGTGGTTTCCGGGTTGCCGAACATGACGCCGATTTTTTCCCGCAACTGGTTGGTGAAGATGCAGCAGGTCTTGGAAGCCGCGATGGCCGCGGTTAATTTACGCAGCGCCTGGGACATGAGCCGGGCCTGCAGGCCCATCTGCGGGTCGCCCATTTCGCCCTCGATTTCCGCGCGGGGCGTGAGGGCCGCCACGGAATCAATTACCACCACATCCACGCCATTGCTGCGAATGAGCGTCTCGGCAATGGTCAGGGCTTCTTCGCCGGAGGAGGGCTGCGAAACCAGCAGCTCATCAATGTTCACGCCGATCTTCTTGGCATAGAGCGGGTCCATGGCGTGCTCGGCATCAATGAAGGCCGCTACGCCGCCCGCCTTCTGGGCGTTGGCGATGACATGCAGGGTCAAGGTGGTTTTGCCCGAGGATTCCGGCCCGAAAATTTCGGTGACCCGCCCGCGCGGCAAGCCGCCGACCCCGAGGGCCAGGTCTAACGAGAAGGCCCCGGTGGAAATGCAGGGGATGGCGACTCGGGCGGCCGCGTCGCCCAGGCGCATGATGGCGCCATCGCCAAACTGCTTTTGCAGTTGAGCCAGCACACTGCCCAGGTCAATCTTGGCGTCCTTGGATTCTTCCGGTTTCGCGGCTTGCTTTGCAGCCATTACACTCTCCTTATCTTATAACCATCCGCATTTATTCGTAGCATACTTTACCGCTGCTGAAATTGGAAATTAGAAATATGTCCGCGAAATCTTTCGCCAGTTGATTCCGCCTCCGGAGGAAACTTGTCGATTTACGAGACCTCATCCTCTCCCTCGGGAGAGGACCGAGGTGAGGGGGTACATTTGCCGACATTCCCCTCACCCTTCATGCCATAGCAGATCCGCCTAAGGCGGAAACCCTCTCCCAAAGGAGAGGGAATCTTGTTTTGGACACCAATGAAACCACATAAATCAAGAAAGAACCCCAATTTCTAATTTCCAGTTTCTAACTCTCTCTTCAACTGTTCCACCGGCCGGCGGCGCAAGTCTTCCAGGCACCCCGGATCATTGCGCAGGACTTTGATCGTCCATGAGACTTTTATGTCTTTTTCGCCCCGGATCAAGAAGCGCTCGTTCTCGACTTCTTTTTGAATCCAGATATCTGCGCGGCCGCCAATCGGCGTCAGGCTGTAGATTTCCGACCCGACCAGGTTGAGGGCCGAGTAATAGTCCGGCAATTGCACTTCCGCCTGGCCGTTGACTAATTGGGCGTTGCCGGCATAGACGTTCCAGACCTGCGGCCCTTCTAAGCAATAATGCCGCAGGATCTTGTTTTCGGGGTCCAGCGGATGGTCAATTTCAAAGGCCTTGTTGCTCCAACTGCCGTCACCAAAGGGGGTCCGGTAGTAGATGTTGCTGGTGCCGCCATCTAAGTAAAGCGTGCCGCGGATAACGGCGGTATTGTCTAATTCATTGGTCGCATGATAACCGATGGCGATTCGGTTTAAGCCGCCCTTGGCAGTGGCATAGGCGCCGATCGCCACATTCGTTTGCGCGCCGTTGGCATAAGCTCCCATCGCCACGCCGTAATTATAGCCGTAGGGATAATACCCCACTGCCACGCCGTAATTATAGCCGTAGGCCAAAAATCCCACCGCCGCACCGGAATTATAGCCGTAGGATGTCATTCCCACCGCCGCGCCATAATTAGTGCCGTTGGCCATGTTTCCCACCGCCGCGCCGTAAGTATAGCCGTTGGCATTCCGTCCCACCGCCGCGCCGAAATCAGCGCCGTTGGCATCCCGCCCCACCGCCGCGCCGAAATTATTGCCATTGGCATCCAGCCCCACCGCCGCGCCGTAATCGGAGCCGTTAGCCAAATAGCCTACTGCCGCGCCATTATCATAACCGTTAGCCTGCCGGCCTACCGCTGCGCCATTAATTGCGCCGTTGGCCAGATAGCCCACGGCCGCGCCATAAGAAGCGCCGTTAGCCATGCGAGCGATGGCCACGCCATAATCAGGGCCGTTGGCCGACCAGCCTATAGCCACTCCATTAGAAACTCCACTGGCCGCTGAGCCCATCGCCACGCCATTAGAAAAACCATTGGCATTCCAGCCCATGGCCGCGCCGGAAAAATTAGCATTGGCACTAAATCCCACGGCAGCGCCTTCCGCGGCTCCGTTAGCGGAATTGCCCAGAGCCACGCTCTCATTGTAACCATTGGCTCCAAAGCCCACCGCCGCGCCGGAAGAAGCGCCATTGGCCCCGCGGCCGACCGAGACACTATCAGCATTAAAATCAACATGGGCCACGTTACTCACAATCTGTGCGCCCATGTTTATAGGTCCGCTCATCGTCCCGCCTGTGCGCGGCAGGTAATTGGTGGTTGAGCCGGCGGCCGCCCAGACGTTGGATGCAAGTAGTCCGGCAACATCGCCCAGATATGCCCAGGCTGGAATTGTGCTCTGGCTGGTATTGAAATACAAGCCCTGCACGCCATCGGTCTGATAAACGATCAATCCCTGCGCGGCGCCGCCGCGCAGGTTGCCGGAGTTATCCAGCAATCCGCCCGCTAAAGCAGCATTGGCCGTGGTGCGCTGATTTGCAGTCACACGGGGAATCAGGATGCCCTTGCCGTCGCCGGTGGCAGGCGACTGCACATCCAGCATGGCGTTATTGTTGGGCGCGCTCCCATCTGCGCTGATGGATGAGCCTACCTGCGCCCAGGCTGGAACGGGCAAGCTCCACAGCATTACCAAAGCCAGCAAAATACCCAGCCAGCCGTTCTTCCAGAAATATGTCTTTACCGTTCCGTTGATTCTCCTCATGGCAAACCTCCTCATTACATCAGAGTTCCAGATATCAGCGTCCAAAAAGCATAAGGCAGCATAACCAGTCGGTCGGTCTGTGTCTATTTTTTTTCGTATCCGTGCGGATGGGCGCGGCACCAGGCCCAGGCCGAGCCGATGATTTCTTCCAGGCTGCTGTGTTCCGGGCGCCAGCCGAGCTCTCGTTCGGCCTTAGCCGCCGCGGCCACGAGCCGCCCAGGATCACCACTCCGGCGGGAAGCCAGCGCGATCGGAATCGGATGCCCTGTAATCCGGCGCGCCACGTCTATCACCTGCCGGACCGAATAACCATGGCCCGTGCCCAGGTTAATGGCGCCAGTTACAGGCTTGACCAGCGCCAGGCAATGCGCGCGGGCCAGGTCGGCGACGTGAATATAGTCGCGGATGCAGGTGCCGTCGGGAGTGTCATAATCGTCGCCGAACAATTCCACGGCCGGTTTCTGGCCCAAGGCTACTTTCAGAATGTTGGGAATCAGATGCGTTTCCGGGTCGCGGTCTTCGCCGAACTTTGCCGAGGCGCCGCAGGCGTTGAAATAGCGCAGAAAAACCGGCTGGAACCCATGCAGCCGCTGATACCAGGAGAGCACTTTTTCAAACATTAGCTTGGATTCGCCATAGGGGTTGGTCGGCTTTTGGGGCGTATCTTCGGTTATCGGCGAACAGTCCGGCTGACCGTAGACGGCACAAGTGGAGGAAAACACAATCCGGCGCGTGCCGCTCTTCAGCATGGCTTCGGCCAGGTTAATGCCGCCGCGCAAGTTGTTGCCGAAGTAGACCTCGGGACGCTCCATGGATTCACCCACGAGCGCATAGGCGGCAAAGTGGACAACCGCTTCCGGCCGGGTTTGGAGCAGCGCACGCTCAATGGCCGGATAGTCGCGTAAGTCGCCCTCAATAAACTTGGCGCGGGGGTCCAGGGCGGCGCGATGGCCGCGCTCCAGATTGTCAAACACCACCACCTGATGGCCCTGGTTCAGGAGCTGCTCGGAGGTGACGCTGCCGATGTAGCCGGCGCCGCCTGTAACCAGAATGTTCATACCGTTATTTATACGCTTGAATCCGGTCTTCGACAACTTTACCGTTCTATCCTTGGCCTGCGGCTGGGCAGGCGAACGGCCACTACAAGAAATGCTGGTGTAGTAGCGGTTCGGCAGAACCGCAAGATTGGAAGTCAGCCCGCCTCGCCAACTTGGAAGCGCGCGAAGCGTTGCACGGCAAGGGCATCGCCCACTAAGCCGCCTTTTTCCTTCAGCAGCTTGGCAATTGTCTTGGTTGGGTCCTTGATGAAAGGCTGATCCACCAGGCAAACTTGCTCATAAAACTTGTTCATCTTGCCATCCACGATCTTATCCACAATAGCCGGCGGCTTGTTCTTGACCTGGGCGGCGTAAATCCCGCGCTCGGCGGCGATCGTCTCGGCCGGAACGCTCTGGCGGTCCAGGAAGCGGGGATTGGCGGCGGCAACCTGCAAAGAGAGGTCCTTGACCGTTTCGCGGAAGGCCGGGTTATCCACGGTTTCAGCTTTCTGGCAGAGCGCTTCCAGCAGGACGCCGATGGTAGCTCCGTGGTGGATGTAGGCGGCCACCACGCCCAAGTCTTGCGCGGCATAGCGCAGCGCGCGGCGCACGACGATATTTTCGCCGATTTCAGCGATCTTAGCGGCAACTTCAGCTTTAGTAACCTCGGCCAGGTTGACTTCATTCCGCGCAGCCCGCTCGGCCAGCGTCTGCACGAAGGTGCGGAAGCCGGGATTTTTGGCCACAAAATCAGTCTCGCAGTTCACTTCGATCAGGCTGCCTGCGCGTCCGTTGTCAATAATGGCCGAGGCGATTACACCCTGGTTGACCGCGCGGGTTGCTTTCTTGGCCGCAATGGCCACCCCGCGCTCACGCAGGATACGGATAGCCGCGGCTTTATCGCCCTGCGCTTCCACCAGGGAGCGCTTGCACTCCATCAGGCCCGCGCCGGTTTCTTCCCGTAAGGCTTTGACTAAAGCTGCTGAAATATCGGTCATATCATTACTCCAAGCACACGCTCTCCGCATTTGTTGATTCGTTGATTCGGTAATTCGGTGATTCTTGAAGAAGTTGATTCGATCATTCGTGGATTCGTGTATTGGGAATATCCTATTTTCATAATCTGACAAA
>JACPGM010000009.1 GCA_016188985.1 Lentisphaerota bacterium
TCTACCTCCCGCACCGTGCGCCATCGCCCGGAAGGCTCGTCGAGCACGGAGATGATCAGATGGGCCGGATGGGTGGGCACATTCGGCACCCAGCGTCCCGACCCGCCGCCGGGTGATCCGGGCACGAGGGTCAGCTCGAGCCGGTCCAGACGCGCGGGCCGCAAAAAGCGCAGGTAGCGGATGCACGTCTGGCCGTTGATTTCCACGCCCAATCGGGGATGCCAGACCGGGCGTATGCCGCCATGGCTGATCGCATAGTCCTTGAGTAATGTATCCGACATACGTCTCCTGTGCCGCACCCGATTATCCGGCCCCGATCCAGGCAGCGCTCGTGCATCGTAGTCCGGCAGCCGCCGGACCGCTGCGCAGAGTAGCACGAACTGCTCCAGCGTACTCGGCGCCACTAACGCTGGTGAACCGCAAAGTCGAAGCCCGGAAGCGATTGGGCGCCGTCCGAGAGCTTGATCACCCGCCCTGAGATGGTCCCGGACTCTTGCACGGTTATTTCGACAAAATGGTGAAACCTGCCTCGGTGCGGAGGGGTGGAAAATACCGTGTCCGTCGCATAGCCGCCACCCGCGGAAGTCACAAAGGCAGTGCCCTCGTATTCGCAATAGTCATACAGGATGACATGCGCGCTGCAAACGATATTCACTCGAAAGGTCCTTATGAGCTGCAGGAATTCCTTCTCGAGATGGGTGAAGCCCAGGCCATTGAAGCCGTCAAAACGCCTGTTAAAGTCGGGCGGTTGATGCATCATGACAAAACGAACAGGGTGCGTGTCGCTCCGCAAGCAATCTTCGAGGTACGCCAGTTCCACCTCAGTTGGACCATTGACGTAGTCATCCGGCTGGCTTCTATCCCGGCGCCGTCCGTTGCGGGGATGGCAATTAAGCGCCACCACCAGCGTGTTGCCCACGGCGAAGTGATAATTGCAAGGTCCATGCACATTTTCAAAGGCTTCCCACCCGATGGGATTGTCCCGATCGTGGTTGCCGATGACGCAAATGTCGGGAATGCTCAAATCCCTGACCAATTCCAGATAGTGCAAATGCCGGTCCATGGCGCCTGGCCCGGCAAAATCGCCCAGGTTCGCCATGCAGAGCGGCTGGGGCCGGAGCATGTTCATCTGCCCGAGCAACGCGCGGAAGGTTTCATCGTATTCCTGCTTGGGGAAGGGAGCGGTATCGCCGATGATCACGAGGGAGAACGGATACTTCAGCGAAGCGGATTGAATCCGCTTGATCATCGCCTCATTTCTACCGGTGGACAGCGGCCTGCTCATTTAGCGGCTTTCTGCGGCGATGGCTTTAATGATAACCGGGAAACAGGCCACAAAGCCCTTGGGCCCCGCCGCCGCCGCGGCGATAGCGGCCGCGCCCACGATCTCGTCTTTGCTGGCGCCGGCCTTCAGCGCCAAGGGAACGTGATATTTCACGGCCAGAGGATAACAGACGGCCGTTTGCGCCGCAATGTAGACCAGTTGCCTGGTTTTTTCATCAAGAGCGGAAATGGAAAGCACTTTCATGACCGCGCCGGAAATCGCCTCGGCTATCCGGGGATATTCCTTGACGAGCGACTCCCACGCGTCGCGATCATTGCAACGGACTGGTCTGGGCGTTCGGGCAACGGCTTTCGGCGACATAGTGACCCCCTCTCCCATGTTTTACTAATACTTTCCAAACTTATCCGCGCTGCGCGCCATTTCGTCCTGGAGCCTGTGCCACAGGTTCATGCTTTCTTCCGGCTGCGGCCAGGGGCCTTTTCCGTTGAGCATCAGGATCAGACCTTTGCGTTGGCCGCCGGTCTGGCGGAGGATACGGCGCATGGCCCGTTCCAATTGTTCGCCCGGGCGCACCGGCAAACCGCCGTAATACACCTTGCCGGCGCGGACGATCCGGCCGATGACCGCGTTGAAGTCGTCCCACATTTCCGGATTGCCGAAGTTGAAGGCGGTGATTTCGGGCGCGGCCAATAGATGATCCAGATGTCCCCGATACACCCCGCAGGAATGGTACCACCCGCCGCCGAAAGCCGCAAACACCCGCCGGATACGCGGTAACACCAGCTCGCGATGAAACTCAGGCGAGATATTGGTCGAGGCATCGTCCACCACGCGGATGGCGCCGCGCGCCATATAGAGCGCGCCGTGATAGCCGGAGGTCTCGTCTTCGCCCACGGCGCGTTTCAGGAGGCGGCCGGCGCGTATGCAAATGTCCGCGCACTTATCCAGCAAAGCGCCCACAAACTCCGGGTCGTCGTAGAAATCGGTGAAGATGGCATCGCCCCGCAGGGCCTGGGCCGTGACGAAAGGGCCGCCCGTATCCGTGGGGAAGACGCGCACGCCGCGCGGCACGCGCGCGCGAAAGAGCGCCGCGCATTCCAGCACCCGCGAGAACAACCGCCCGTGGACAAGGCGCTCCGGGTCCAGATCGCGCAGCGCCTCTTTCGCGGGGCGGTCGGTAATCACAAAACCAGACTGCTCGTTCATCTCCACCCGGGCGCCGAAGGCCTCCGGAAGGCTGTTAATGAAATATGGACGCACGGCGAGCTGCGCGTCGCTCCGGCTGCGCGCCCAGCTCAATATTTCCCAGAGATATTCGGACAGCATTTTTTCCGGTGAATCAACCTGCTCCGCCAGGGAGTAATGCGGATAAGCGTCAAATTCCGGCGCGCGGACGCCGCCCATGAGCTGGTGCTCGGCCAGCTTCCAGCGGCGTTCATGAGGCGTCCCTTCCTCGGTATGGCCCAGCAGCAAAGGCAGATAATCCGGCTCATCGCCCCGCCACACGGCGGCCTGCCTCGCGCGGCCCCGTTCAACCACGGCGGGGTCCACGGCTTGCTCGACCAGCGCGACGATCCGATCGAGTGGCACGGGGCTGCTCTGGACGGATACGGTCATGGGTTCAACATCGGAGGAATGCTAACCGGCCGATGGGTGCGGCAGGATTCGATGGCGGCGCAGTTCCAGGCAAAGGTCTTGAGATTGTCTTCCAGTCCGCACATGGGGGTCATCCGGTTGCGCAGGGCTGTCAGAAAGTGGCGAATAACTCCACTGATTTCGCGCTCGTTGGGCTCGCTGACTGGAATGCGGATCGGTTTTGGATTGGGCGAGTGTCCTGCGCCCGTATAAGGATACAGCAGAAGGGTTCGCTCGTTGATTAAATCCAGCGAGCCTTTGCTGCCCATGGCTTTCATTATACCGTCATAGCTGTTCAGTTGGCCGCGCGCCGTCCAACTGCCGAAATAGCTGAGGCGGATGCCTTGCGTCATTTCCGTCCATAAGATGTTCGAAGCCTTGCCGTCAAACTGGCTCCAAGGCGGGTTCCAGGCTTCGGCAAAAACCGACAGCGGTTCCTGACCGGTGATATAGCGCAACGCGTCGAGATGATGGCAAATCATGTCCTCCAACACCGGGAACTCCATCCGTTGACGGTATCCGCCGCCGGTGTAATTCACCCGATGATCGAACATAATCGAATCCAGTTTGCCGATGCGACCCGTCTCGATCGTACGCCGGAGGGTTTCGACCTGGCCGGTGAACCGCCGTGTTTGCGCCACCATGAATTGCTGGCGTGGATGGGCGCGCACGATCCGGGCGATGGCCAGAGCGGCCTGCCAGTTGTGGGCCAGCGGTTTTTCGCAGATGACCTGCGCGCCCGCTTCAAGAGCCACGCGGATATGTTCCAGATGCGCCTGAGCCGGAGACACGATCGCCACGATCCTGGCTTCGCGCGCTCGCAATGCCTGGGACAAGTCGGTGAAGCAAAGGTCTTTCGCAAGGCCATAGCGCCGGCGCACGTCCTTCAACGTCGCCTCGGTCTTCGCCACCACGCCAGAGAGTTCAAGGGCGGGATGCGCGCGCACCGTTTCGATCCAGCGCTTGCCCCAGAACCCCGCCCCCACGATCATTATTTTTTGCGTTTGCATGTTCACCGGCCTCCTTACGGTCATGGCTCCACGATCCAGAGAGCATCGGGCATGGGCGTCAATAACTCATACCCGGCGGCGGTGATGACGACGTTGTTCTCCACGATAAAAAAGCGGTCGGAATCAGTCCACCTGGGCTTGTTCGTAATCGCCGGCTCCACGGCAATCGTCATGCCGCTCCGTAAGACATCCTCCGAATCGGCCGACATGTCCGGCTGCTCGTGAATGCTCAGCCCGATACCATGCCCCAACTGGCCGCCGCCGAAAACCAGCAATTCACCCGCGCCTTGCGTCCTGAAAGCCCGCTGACCGGCCGCATGCACATCCTTGATTTTCGCGCCGGGCTTGAGCGCGGCCAGGGCTTCCGCGTTCGCCTGGCGGGCCAGTTCATAGAGCCGGCGGTCCGCGGCTGGAGGCTCGCCAACCCAGGCCATGCGGGACACGTCGGCGTAATAGCCGTCCACGCAGCAACCGCCATCAAACATGATCAGATCCCCGCGCTGAAAGCGATAATCGCTGGCAATGGCATCGGCCCAGATGCCCCGCGGTCCGCCGAAGAGCGCCAAAAAACCTTCGCCGGTCGCGCCGCGCTTGAACATCTCCGCGCGGACGATGGCCGCCGCCTCGCGCTCCATCATTCCGGCGCGCAGATCGCGTTGAGCCGCCGCGAACGCCTCGCAGGTGATGCGGCAAGCCTGTCTGATTTTTTCGATTTCCAACTCGGACTTGATTGCGCGCACCGGCCATACGACCGAGGCGGCCGACTGGAACCTGGCATTAGGCAGCGCTTCCTGCAGTTGCTGAAACTCCGCAATCGTCATGCCGATCCGCAGGCCGTTGTCCAACTCCGTGGCGATCACCGCCTTGGTCAGGCCTTTCTCGGCGATGGTGTCCACCACGAGAGAAAGCGACCGGCTCTGATCCATGACCGAGCCGGTCTTGCCGTAACCCCAAAATCGTTTATCCGGCACCCAGGAGGCGCAGGCCGGCCCTTCGCGCCCGCACGACATAATCAGCGCGGCGTCAATCGCGGGATCAGCGGGCAGGATCAGGAAGAAGGTGTTGTAAGTGTCAATAAAGAGCTCGGTCAGCGGGCCCCCGGCGAAATAACGGAGATTCTCCTTGGCGGTCAGGAGCAGCGCGTCAATGCGTTGAGTGTCCATTTCCCGCCGCGCGCGCGCGACGCGCCGCTGATACTCGGCCGGCGGAAACTCGGAATACTGCGGGCTATTGGTCGGAAGGCGGGGCATCATATTTCTCCTGTCGCCATTGGACGAGTAATCATAGGTAGTTCGCTCCGACCTGGCGAGGCGAATCTATCCGCGGATTACCGTCCGCCTGTGGTGAAAGCGAAGGCAGGGTAACGACTGGACCGCTGATAAGCTTTATGTAGCCGCCTCACTCTGCTGAGGCGTCTTATGCAGCCACGGTCCCGATTTTTCATCGGGATTGCCGCGTTCCATCAAGAGCGGACCATGTCTCGCACGGAGGCGCTGGGACCGCAGAATTATTGCAAGCCACTTTGTCAGTGACCTGTAAAAATCGTGCCAGGGACCGGTAATTGGCCCCAGACTATTGTGCCAGGGACGCCATTCGTGGAGTTGCCGGTCCCGGCAAGCAAACCATTGGTCACACTCGCCGTTCCGGAGAACCCCCAATAAATGCTCCATACGGCGATCCGGCCGCCGCCGCCACCACCAGCGCCCTGAGTCGGCACAGCGCCTTGCAAGCCATCACCGCCCGTGGCGCTCAGCGATGCGTTTGCCCCGCCGCTAAACATCCTGCACCTGACGTAAATCGAACCGCCTGATCCTCCGCCGCCATAAGTTCCCGATGCATCCGAAGCGTCGGCCGCAAGCGCGCCGTTAAGCGTGACGTTGACCGCCTCAATGCGGATCGCTCCGCCGCCCGCTCCCCCGCTGCTGTAATCGGCTGTATACCGTGCGCCGCCACTGCCGGGGTCAATAGGCGCATTACTGAAACCATAAGTGGGGCCGACGGAACCTAAATAGCCGCCGCCACCTTCTCCACCGTACC
The DNA here is from genome assembly GCA_016188985.1 of Lentisphaerota bacterium. Taxonomy (GTDB): domain Bacteria; phylum Verrucomicrobiota; class Kiritimatiellia; order JAAZAB01; family JAAZAB01; genus VSJD01. The sequence goes on from JACPGM010000009.1 coordinate 5,968, forward strand.
CCGCGCCACAGGCCGAATTCGCAATCGGCGCCGGCGCCCCCGGTCCTTGCCAACCCTTATAACCCCTTATGGCAAAAGCCTTGGTCGAAGCAGTGTAAGTGGATTCAGCGTTGAACCCGGCATTGGTTACAATCAGCAGATCATCCAGGCGAAACAGCGTTGAACCGCCATTCGTTGGATTCGAATGACAATAGATCCAGGAGCCGGACGACAGGGATACGTCGCCGGTGATGGTGACAAGCGCCCCATAGTCCGGCCGAGTCGCGTTGGTTTCACCGCTGTACATCCAAAGACAACCGTTGTTGGTCAAAATCATTTCGCCGCCAACATTGAGGACCGAGAGCGCAAACTGTCCGGTAGGGCCGCCGACCGCGTACACCCAGGTGGGGCCGCCAAGTCCCAGCTTCCCGCCGTTAAGGGTCGCATTCCGGCCAACGGTAACACTGTTCGTCACGGCGCCACTACCAATGCGCCCCAGTGTCAGGCTCGATGTGCTCGTCGAACCGCTGCCGATCACGAGGTTGGAGACTACGCTCAGACTAAATCCTTCTCCGTCGCCAAGGGCCACTTCGCCGTTGGTCAAGGTGAGATTGGTCACGGACCATGACGTAAAATCCGGGATGATGATCCGCCCGTTCAGAATCTGCGGCATGGTCTCGGAAATAAAATTTGTATCCGGGAAATAGAGCGTGCCGATCTCCGCTTTAAACATTGCCGTACTTGTGCCGGCGGCGGCTGAAAAGCGCACACCCGTGCCGGCCGTAATGTTGGTATAAATAACGGCGATCCGGCCGCCTGCCCCGCCGCCGCCCCTGCCGGAAGAGCCGAAATAACCATTGCCGCCCGCGGCGGTCAGCAACCCGGTTGTGCTCCCGCCGAATGTTACCGCCGTTAAAAAGATCGAGCCGCCGGACCCGCCGCCCGCGTAATCCGTGCCCGTGTAGCTACCGCCATCGGCGGTAATAGTTCCATCAATAGTTGCCGTGCCGGCAGCAATGCGAATGACCCCTCCACCGGCCCCGCCTTGAATTCCACTGCCCCCGCTTCCCGGAGCATCCGGCGCATTAGTGGAGCCGTAAGGATACCCCCCCAGTTGCCAAGTCGCTGTCGGACCATGACTGATATTGGCGCCAAATCCGCCATGTCCGGCCCCCGGACCGAGCGAGCCGGTACCCGCGCGGGTCACCCCGGGACCAGTGCTTTTCAGGTACCCGCGCTCCTTGACATTAATTTGCCCGTAGGCATTCAAGATAAAATTGGTGGCTACGATCCATACCCGGTTGGACATGACCGTGTTGGTGAACGGGCCCGCGCAGGTTACCACCGCGCCGGTGGCGACGGTCACGTTGGTGGCGTTCAAGGCCGTGTCCCAATTGGAGAAAATCAGCGTGGCCTTGTTGCTGATCAAGAGCGAACTCAATGCCGGCGTGGAATTGGTCAGAAGCACGCCGACATTGGTGTAATTAATGATGACTTCATCACCATTGGCGGGCAGCGCCTGGCCGCTCCAGTTGTTGGTGTTAAACCAGTCATTGGTGCTGGCACCGAGAGTTACCCAAGTAACCGTGGTCGCCTTGGCCGACGGCAGTGAGAGCACTACCACCAGCGCCAAACCCAATAAACCCAGTCGTATTACGTGTACGTGGGTATGTTTCATAAACAAACCCATTATTACTTATTTCCAGCCCGGGCCGCAAGAAAATAAATTGGTATTCAGCCAGGGGGTATGCTCATGCCATTGGCGGAGACGCTGGCGCAACTCGTCGTCCATCTGCGCCTGACCGGCGGTGGCAGCCAGGTTATGCTGCTGTAGCGGGTCCTGTTTCAGATCGAAAAAACACAGCCGATCGTTGGTAATTTCACGGCTCTGCGGATCGAAGCCCATGCCATACAGATGCGTCAGGGTGCGGATGCCGACCTGATAGCTGCCGGTCTCGATGTAGGCGACATTGCACGGCAGTTCCGCCCGCCCACCGTCCAGAAGCGCAGCGAGGCTCCGGCCATCGCGCCCGTCAGGCGCTGGTAAAGCGCACAAGTCCAGGAGCGTGGGCATGACGTCAATTAGCTGAGCAATCTGGCGCGTATTGACCTGGGCCTTGATCCGCGCCGGCCACCAGAAGATCAGCGGTATGCGGATGGATTCTTCGAGCAGCACATCTTTATTAAACCTTCCGTGACTGCCGAGGTTGTCGCCGTGGTCGGAAGTAAAGACCACCAGCGTGTTTTCGATCAGGCCGTGTTCCCGCAGCATGTCCATAAGTCTTCCCACCTGATCGTCAACGCACGTGACCGCCCCGTAATACCACGCAGTCAAGTGGCGCAAGTCAAAATCGGGCGGGAGCGCATCGCCCGGCTTTGGCTCCTGCTTCCGCCAACGGACCCGCCACCAATAGTCCCAAATCGTATAGATTTTAAACCATTCCCGGTCCTGGGACCGGTCGGAGCGCAGCGGGGCATTGGGCCGGATCGGGACCTTATCAGGCGCATACATCCGGTCATACTTTTCCGGCAGATTCCCCGGACCAATCGGCGGATGCGGTTGGGAGATGCTGTAGAACAGGAAGAACGGCTCGTTGCCGCAACCGGATAGGAACGCTGAGAGCCGCTTGGCTTCAAACTCCGGGCCGAATTCGCCGACCACAAAGCCCTCTTTCGCCGGATCATCAAAGTAGGTCTGTCCGAAATAGCGATGCTCCACCCGCGGATAGACGGCGCTGTCAAAGCCGATCAGCGCCGGATCAGGATCAATATGCCACTTGCCGATAAGCGCGGTGCGGTAACCGTTTTGGCGAAACATTTCAGCGAGCGTAGGACTAACCAGCCGGCTGCGGCTGCGCGAAGGGCGGTCGGCATGCATGTTGCCGACCATGCCGGTGCAGGTTCGACTGTATTGTCCGCTCAGCAGGATCGAACGGGCGGGCGTGCAGACCGGGTTGTTCGTCACGGCGGTCTCAAAGCGCGCGCCCTGTTCGGCCAGGCGGTCAATGCGCGGGGTCTGCACCACGCGGTCGCCGTAGCAGCCCACACTATGCGCCCGCAACTGATCGCACATGCATAAAATGACATTGGGCTTCTGCATGGCGCTCAGCATTCTCTCGCTTTTTGCAACTATTCAGCTATCTGAGAAAACACTTAAACTACGAAATGCGCTAAATACGCGAAGAGGATTGGTTCACCATGCGCCGCGCGTGGTGAACCAACTACTCCTGTTCCATCGGACCACAATCAACTTGCGTTGCCATTTTCGCGCCTTTCGCGTTTTTCGTAGTTTCATTTCTTGACCGCTTGAGCAGTCACCGTTTTGTTGTCATGACTGCTGATAATCCGCGCGGGCCCATTCGAGTTCATCCCAGCAAAGCGGCATTCCGGAAAACTCAGCCTTATTGCCGCCTTCCGCGCAGCAGGCTGCGATGATGCCCAAGAGGTCGTTCAACCGCGGCGGGGCGACCTTGGGGTCAATGTTCCACATGGCCAGCTCGGTGGCGCCGGCCTGAAGGGCGCGCCGGATTTTGTCCCGAAACCGCTCCGGCTCCCAGAGCATCGCGGGCAGATTTACCATGGCGGAGAAGTCGCAACCAGGAATTTTCTCTTTGACGGCGCGGATATCCGTCAGAAACGATGCCTGCAGCGATGCGACTCCCGGCAATTGCGCATAGGCTGCCAGGAAATCATCGGCGGGCACGTCGCAATGATGGAGCGCGGCTCTGGGCGCGACGCCGGTCTCCTGCTCGGCAAACCGGTTTTGGCGTCCGTCAAAAGCAAGGATCACTTCCTCATAGAGTTTTGGGCCCATCAGGCTGGCGTTGCAATTGCTGATCGGCACGGGATCCATGGGCGGAAAGAGCTTGCGCAGGAAGCGATATAAATAGCGTTCGGTTGTAATGATCGCCTCCAGCAACCGCAGGCACGCTGCCCGGTCCGTCAAAAGAGCGGCATAGAACTCCTCGCCAATAATGCGAAAGGCATTGTTGGAGACGCTGCCCATGTCAATGCAGTGTGAGCACCCTCCATAGCGCTTCTCCAAGCGCGTCTTCTCCCGGACAATCCATTCGTGTTCCGCGTGTTCGGCTATATCCACGGCCGCGAGGCCTTCCAGCTCCGCCAACGGGCGCAGCACGGGATAAAAGCCCCACGCCTCGCAGAACTCAAGGCGCGTTCCCAGCAAAGCCGGAATCAGATCAAAACCGTAGCGAATGACCGTGGCGATCTGGCCCGATCCCAGTTGCGGATGTTCCCGGCCCAGACCGTAACCGCCGAATTGTTCGAACAGGAAACGTTCCCGCCCCAGATACATTGCCTCCAAGGCGGCTTGATCGCGCTTAGCCGGACGCGGCTTGGCACAATGATAGTGATGATCCCACCATTCCGGACAGAAATAGAGGCTGACGGTCACTGGTTTCATCCGCGTGGCTAAGTGTTCAAAGACATAAATACGCTCACGTTAGTGGGAGCGCCGTTGGGCAGGACGCACGGCGCGTTCGCGGCGCCAATCCCTGGAAGGGCTTGGCCCGCGAACGCAACAAAGCAAGGCCTGGCAAGGCATTGCTCCGGCGCGAACGCCTTGCCCAGCGCCAAAATCGCCTCGGCTAACGTTAGCGGATTTATGCCTTTGAGCACTAAGGGAATTGAGGACAGGTCTTCAAGAACATATTGCTCAAATCAGGCCGCCAAGGCAGGCGGGCCGTCTCGCGGCTTCCGCCCTGGCGGATCCGCACAGGCGGAACAACCGCACCTTCCCCTGTAGCCGTCGGACGCCAGGCCGACGATAGGTCTCAAGTGATGAACACCGCATCGAAGAAACCGACCTGTTCGAGGTCCTGCCGCAGCCGGTCATAGGCTGGCCCCGCGATAGTCGCAAGGGGACCGCGGCAGGGCCCGCAATCCACGCCGAGCATGCCCATGATGGCCTTGGCAGCGGCGATCGAGCCATGCCGTATCACCACCTCGATAACGCGGTTGGCTTGGAACTGCAGGCGCTGGGCTACCGCCAGGTTTCCGCTCCGGAAAGCGCGGTAGAGAGCTACATAGAGGCGCGGCATGAGGTTCAGCGTGAGGCCGATGGCGCCATGCGCGCCCATAACCAGAGCGGGAAGAAATACCTGGTCTTCGCCGCTGAAGACAATTTTCTCCGGATAGCGCTCGCGCAAGGCGTGCAGGAGAAACAAGTTGTAGTCGGAAAATTTCACGCCGGCAACGTTGGGCAGCGCGAACAGCCGTCCCAGCTCCTCGATCGAGAAGGCCAGGCCGCTGAGCGCCGGGATGTAATAAACATAGAACGGCAGACGGGTGGCCGCGGCAATCCGCCGGTAGTATTCATGGACGCCGTCAAAACCGATCTTGTAAAATACGGGCGGAATGGCTGAAACAGCATCTGCGCCGGCCTCCTCGGCGTATCGGGCCAGAGCTACGGCATCGTCGGTCGAGCAGGCCGCTACGTGCACGATCACTTTCAGTCTGCCGCGCGCGCATTTTCCGCCGGAGGCGGATCCGCCTCTGGTGGACACCACGCGCTCCACCAGGCGTTGGCGCGTGGCAAGGTCCAGGAGCAGACCTTCGCCGGTAGTGCCGCCTAAGTAAAGCCCGTCCACGCCGGCAGCGGCGTGAAACTCGACCAGTTTTTCCAGCGCCGCCTCGTTCAGGTTCCCGGCGCTGGTCAGAGGCGTTACCAGCGCGGGATATATGCCTTCAAATGGTGTCAAGTTAGCCTCCTGGTTTGATGCTTCAAAGTTCGGACTGGATTCCCGCTTGCGCGGGAATGACAGACAAAATCTGCATAGTTGTCATTCCCGATCTAATCGGGAATCCAGAATAGTTGTGGCTCTGCCGCCTAATTCATTTTCCGGTGAAAAAAGTTCCCGGAACTGGAATCTGGCCCCAGAAGATTGTACCATTAGTGCCGGCTTTCCCTTGCGCGCCGCCGGCGGCGCCGCCGGTGACCGTAACATTAGTGCTCGTAAAGGTGTGATACATCCGCCACAGGGCAATGCGGCCGCCGCCGCCGCCGTGAAAGGTGGCGCCTGCGGCGGCGGCGGCGCCATTTGCCTGGAACGTGCCCGCGCCGCTCAATGACCGGCAGCGCAGGTAAATCCCGCCGCCGGAGCCACCCGCTGTATCATAAGGAGTGCCACCATTGGCCCTGATCAGGCCATCATGTTGGACGGAGTTATTAACTTGTATTCGAACCAGTCCGCCGCCAAATCCAGCAATGCCGTTGACCCATTGAGCTCCCGAGCTGCCCGGCTCTATGGGAGCGTTGGATGAACCGTAAGTAACACCACCACCGACATTAGTCCCAACAGGCCAGCCGCCACCGGCGCCGCCGTATCCACCCCCACCGCAATTTGTAGGGGAACTATTAGGATTGAGGCCGCCACCGGGACCTAGTCCAGCGGTAGCGCCTTTTTTCACAAATCCCCGGCCGTTAGCATCTATTCCGCCGCCGGAGTCCACGCGTAAAGAGCCAAGCACCATAAAGGCGGAGCCGCCGTTGATTGGATGACTAACCGGATATATCCAGGAATTGGCGGCCACCCAGAGCTGGCCGGTCACCGTGAGCAGGTTGCCGTAGGTTTCGGTCGCTGCTCCGGTTATGGCATTATACAAGGTCAGTTGGGCATTGTTGGTCAGCCGCAAGTTGCCGCCGACATTGACTAAGGAGTACTGGCCTGTATTACAGGGCGTGGGAAGAACTGGCCATACACGGGCGTTCAAATTTGTCCAGGGATAGGCATATACGGAACCGCCGACCTGCAGCCTGCCGTTAGTTCCGATCACCAGGTCCTGGGTAACCGTCAAGCGAAACCCCTCCTCGGCAAACCGGACGATGCTACTGGTAACCGTCAGTCGGTCAACTTCCCACGCGGAGAACCCGCGTAGTTGGCCATAAACTCCGGTTAGCACGTTGGAGAGCAACACTGAGTTCGTGAAATACACCGTGCCGATATCGGACAATTTGGCGCTGGCCGTGCCGGTGTAACCAGGAGCAGCGTTAAATTGGATGGTCGGTTTCGGCAAGGAGGCCTGGGCGCTGCTATTGTAAAGCACGGCAATCCGGCCGCCACCGCCACCGCCGACGCCGTTATAGGTGATGAGCCGGCCTGCTCCGCCCACGGCCGAAAGAAC
>JACPGM010000035.1 GCA_016188985.1 Lentisphaerota bacterium
ACGAGACCATTTCTCAATAACCACGCGGTCTTCTACCGATATCATAAGTTGTTTAGCTACTCTCACGGTATTTATCCTCCTCAATGGGGAGAATACCGCAAGTGATTTATATGTACAGTTAATTATGTAACACTACACTAGAATAGTGTGGTTATCATTTAGGGTGGGTTCCCAACCGCCAATCTTTCCCGGTTTGACTTTGAGCGCGAAATTGAATTATAGATTATACTTCGTAGAATCCATTCAATTTGTGTTGAACATTTTTTTACCACTGATTACACTGATTTTACGGATAGATATCCTCTTTTTATCGGTGTTATCCGTGTCATCCGTGGTTAAAATTTCAAATATGTTTGGTTAACATTGAGCAACGATGAAAGCCGCGGAGATATTGGCACTGAAGGAAACCGCGTTGGCGGAAGCGCGCGCGGCCGGCACGAGCGCTCAGCTCGAGCAAGTGCGGATCAAGTACCTGGGCCGCAAGGGTTGCCTGCCGAAAATCATGGAGGGGCTTAAAGAGGCGCCGCCGGCCGAACGCCCGGCCATGGGCCGCTATGCCAACGAGCTGAAACAGGAACTTTCCGAACTGCTTGAAACGCGCCGCGACGCGTTGGCGAGTGCCACGGCCGCGACAAGCGGCGCCGCCGAAGTTTTTGACCCGACCCTGCCGGGACGCTGGCGCGCGCTGGGCGCGCGGCACCCGATCAGCCGCGTCATTGAAGACGCCATCCGCATCTTCGACACGCTTGGCTTCTCCGTGGCTGACGGCCCTGACATCGAAACCGAGTACCACAATTTTGACGCGCTCAATACGCCGGAGGACCATCCCGCCCGCGACACCCAGGACACGTTCTGGCTGGAATCCGGTCAATTACTGCGCACGCAGACCTCACCCGTGCAAATCCGCGTCATGGAAAGCCGGCCGCCGCCCGTGCGGGTCATTGCCGCCGGCCGCTGTTACCGGCGCGACACGACCGACGCCACCCACAGCGCCAACTTTCATCAGATCGAAGGTTTATACGTGAACACCCGCGTATCCCTGGCCGACCTCAAGGGCGACCTTACCTGGTTTGCCCAGCGCCTGATGGGGCCTGAGGTCAAAGTCCGGTTCCGGCCGCATTTCTTTCCCTTCACCGAACCCAGCGTGGAATACGATTTTTCCTGTCACCTTTGCCGGGGCAAAGGCTGCCGCATGTGCAAGCAGAGCGGCTGGATTGAAATTTCCGGTGCCGGCATGGTGAACCCCAAAGTGTTTGCCAAAGTCGGCTACGACCCCGAAGCCGTCACCGGCTACGCCTTCGGCCTGGGCGTTGAGCGTCTGGCGATGATCCGCTATGGGCTTGACGATATTCGTCTGCTGTATGACAACGATAAACGGTTTCTGGAGCAATTGGCCCAATGAAAGTTCCTTTAAGCTGGTTGTTTCATGTAGCTGCGGGCGTGAGCCCGTGGCTGCCGGAAGAATCCACGCCCTCACGGGCGCGGCTACTAGACGAAACATCATCCTCTCCCTTGGGAGAGGTCGTTCCCGCCATGCGGGAACGGGTGAGGGGCCGGCGCCAGCATTCCCCTCGCCCCAGCCCTCTCCCCAAGGAGAGGGAATAACTAGGAAATTCATATGCATAAATTCAGGTTAGCCCAATGAAAGTCCCGTTAAGCTGGTTAAAAGAGTTTGTGGCCTTTGCCGCTGCGCCCGAAGAGCTGGCCGAACGCCTGACCTTCGCCGGGCTGGAGGTTTCCGGCCTGACTCGGGTCGGCTCCGATTTCAAAGATATTGTGGTCGGCGAAGTCCGCAGCGTGCGCCCGCATCCCAACGCCGACCGCCTGACGCTCTGCGAGGTGAACACCGGCAGGGAAACCGTGCCGGTAGTCTGCGGGGCGCCAAACGTGCACTCCGGCGACAAAGTCCCCTTTGCCGCCGTAGGCGCGCTACTGCCCAACGGCCAGAAGATTAAGAGCGCCCGGATTCGCGGCGAAACTTCGCAGGGCATGCTCTGCGCCGAGGATGAGCTTGGGTTCTCGCAGGAGCATGCCGGGCTGATGCAACTACCGCGCGACATCCCCGCTGGCACGTCTTTAGCCGAGGTTGTGGGGGGACCAGATACCGTCCTGACAATCGAGGTTACGCCGAACCGGCCTGATTGTCTCAGCATCCTGGGCATTGCCCGCGAAGTGGCAGCCCTGTATGGCGCGCAATTAAAATTGCCATCAATCCCGCTTGAGGAAACGTCCGGACCCGTCGGCAAGACTATGAGCGTAGTCGTTGAGGATCAGGAAGGTTGTCCGCGTTACACCGCGCGGCTGCTGCAAAATGTTACCATCGGCAACAGCCCGCTGGCCATGCGGCTGCGCCTGATGCGCTGCGGCATCCGGCCAATCAACGTCATTGTGGACATTACCAATTACGTGATGCTCGAGTGCGGCCAGCCGCTGCACGCGTTTGATCTAAAGCTGCTGGCGGAACAGCGCATCGTGGTCCGCCGGGCGCGCGAGAGCGAAACTTTTGTCACCTTGGATGAAATAGAACGCAAGCTGACCGACGCCCAGGCCAGCGTGGCCGTGGCCGGAGTAATGGGCGGAATCAAAAGCGGCATTGGCGCCAACACGCGCGATGTCGTCCTGGAAAGCGCCTGCTTCAAGCCCGCGCTGGTGCGCAAAACGGCAAAGGCCCTGGGCATTTCCACTGAATCCTCTTACCGGTTTGAGCGCGGGGTGGATATCCGCGGGGTGGATGCGGCCAGCCGCAGGGCTGCCGCCCTAATGGTGCAACATGCCGGGGCCGGCGCGGCCCAGGGCGTGGTGGATTGTTTCCCCGTGGAACCGCAAGAGCGCAAAATCATTTGCCGCTTTGACCGCGTCCGCGACCTGCTGGGCGTGGCGATCAAGGATAACGAGATCACCAAAGTGTTTGAGGCTTTGGCCTTGAGCGTCGTGGACCGCGCAGCGAAAAGCTGCACCGTGCA
>JACPGM010000036.1 GCA_016188985.1 Lentisphaerota bacterium
CGTTCAGCCGGTTATGGAGTTGCGGAACGGGTTCGAGCATATCATCCGGGCGAAGGCGGCTGAATTGGGGCTGAACGGCGAAGCGGACGACAAGCTACCAGACTATATCCCGCAATCCTTTGACAAGGCCATTGGGCACGAATACCGGGCTTTTTTTGACGCTGCCGATTGGTTCAGTGTGTGCATTCGGGATCGGATCACAAAAACACTGAGGCACTACTCGCACGAATGCATCACAGCGGTGCTTCCCGACTACTACTCAAAACTCCGGCCGCGTGTTGATCAAGTATGCCGAGAAATCGCTGCAATCCGTGGGACAAAAGATATAGCGAAGGGTAAGGATTTGCTTGGCGAAGTCGGAAAATACCGCACTGCAATAAATGATCTACTTGCGATTCATGAAAAAATCCAATTCGGCATTCCTGCCATGGTGGACTGGAAGCGAAAGAACCTATGGAGTTCTGCCCGAGCATGGGTGGCCAGTGCATTCTTTGGAGGAATCTTTATTGCATTAATTACGGCTTGGCTTTTGGTAAAGTTTGGTCTTGTCAAACCCTGATTCTCGCCAGATCAGATCAATCTGGTGCGCCTGGCGGGGATCGAACCCACAACCTTCGGCTTCGGAGGCCGACACTCTGTCCAATTGAGCTACAGGCGCTGTTGGCAAGTTTTTGACTGGAGCCGAGCGCTCAAACACAATTTATCCATCCCTTGTTCCTACGACAAGCGCTTTGTTGTAATCAGTTATCTGGTGGTAAATGGCGCGACACAAGGTCGCACCCTACGTAGGGCCTCAGCTTGCTGAGGCCATTGGGATCGACGCCCCAAATAACTGACCCATTACGCTTTGTTTTCTTTTCCTTTTTTTCCACCAGGCTTGCCCTTATAGTAGCTCTCCATGAGCGACGCCTTGACTCCCATGATGCGCCAGTACCGGCGCATTAAGTCCGAATTGCCGCCAGACACAATCCTCTTTTTCCGGCTGGGCGATTTCTACGAAATGTTTTTTGAGGACGCCGTGGAAGCCGCCCGGATTCTCGACATCGCCCTCACCAAGCGGCAGAAAGTGCCCATGTGCGGCGTGCCGCATCACACTTATGAGACTTACCTGGCCAAGCTGATCCGCGCCGGCAAAAAAGTGGCCGTTTGCGATCAGGTCGAAGATCCGGCCCTCGCCAAGGGCGTCGTCCGGCGCGAAGTCACCGGCATCCTCACCCCGGGGGCCGTGCTCACCGATCAAATCCTCGAAAGCAAGCGCCATAATTACCTGGCCGCCCTTTATGAAAACAAGGGGCTCTTCGGTCTGGCGGTGCTGGATCTCTCCACCGGCGCCTTCCAGGCCGAAGAAGCCGGCGACCCTGAGACCATCCGCGACAATCTCCTGCGCTTAGCGCCCAGCGAATGCGTCCTGCCGGCCGAGGCCGCCCGCGATCCGGCTGCTCCGATGCGGGCGCTCTTGAACAACCTGCCGGCGCTCATGACAAGTCCTTACGACGACTGGACTTTTGAATATGAAACCGCCCACGACACGCTCCTGCGCCACTTCAAGATACAGTCCCTGGAGTGTTTTGGCGGCGAGGGCCGAACCACCCTAATCGGCGCCTCCGGCGGCCTGCTGCACTACGTTCTCAACGCCTTGCACCGCAACCTCGCGCACGTCCGGTGCCTGGCGATCCGCAATCCCGGCGATTTTCTGATCATGGACGAAGCCACGCGGAGCAACCTGGACCTGGTCGTCAGCCGGGGGGTACCGTCGGTGTCCTTATCGGCCAGCTCCAACCGCAGTGACAGCCCCGCTACGACGCTGCTGGGTGTGCTGGACAGCGCTAAGACACCCATGGGCGGCCGGCTCCTGCGCGAATGGGTCTTGCGGCCCCTGACCAATCTGGCGGCGATCAAAGAGCGGCATGACGCTGTCGAGGCTTTCAGCAAAGACCGCGCGCTCCTGCGCGACTTGCGCGAAGCTTTTGAGCAGGTGCGCGACCTGGAACGGATCATGGCGCGCCTGGGCGCCGGCAGCGGTAATGCCCGCGACCTGCGCGCGCTGGCGCAGTCCTTGGCCGCATTGCCGGCCGTGCGCGCCCTGGTGAGTGCTTCGCCGGTGCATTTACTGGCGGCCTTGGGCCAAACCATTCAACCGCAACCGGAGCTGGTGGAGCTGGTAGAGAAAGCTATTGTCGCGGAGCCGCCCCTGAGCGTCAAAGACGGCGGCATCATCCGGCACGGTTATCATGCCGGGCTTGACGAATTACGCGCGGCCGCCACGCAGGGCCGCAACTGGCTGGCCGAATATCAGGTCCGGGAGCAAGAGCGCACCGGCATTAAGACCATCAAGGTACGCCACAATAAAATTTTCGGCTACTACATTGAAGTTTCCAAGGGTCAGGCGCATAAAGCGCCCCCCGATTACGCGCGCAAGCAGACCTTGGTGAACGCAGAACGGTTCATCACGCCGGAGTTGAAATCTTACGAGACAAAAGTTCTGGGCGCCAATGAGAGCGCCATGGCGCTCGAATACGATATTTTCCTGGAAGTTCGCAGCACAGTGGTGCAGGCTATGAACTTCATCCTGGCCTCGGCGGAAGCCCTGGCCCAACTGGATGTTCTCGCGTCCCTGGCGGAGCGGGCCTTGGCCTTGCATTACGCGCGGCCGGTTATGACCCAAACTTCCGAACTGACTATCCGCGACGGACGCCATCCGGTGGTTGAACAGATGCCGGATGCCAACCGCTTTGTGCCGAATGACACCTTGCTCGATGGCGGTGAAAACCGCGTGATCATCATTACCGGACCAAACATGGCCGGCAAATCCACTTACATCCGCCAAGTGGCCCTGATTGCGATCATGGCCCAAATGGGTTCGTTTGTGCCCGCGGCCGCCGCGACCATTGGCATTGTTGACCGGGTTTTTACCAGGGTTGGCGCCAGCGACGATCTCGTGCGCGGGCGCAGCACTTTCATGGTGGAAATGCAGGAAGCCGCCAACATCTTGAACAACGCCACGCCGCAAAGCCTGATTGTCCTCGACGAAATCGGCCGGGGCACGAGCACGTTTGACGGCATCAGCATTGCCTGGGCGGTGGCCGAGCATCTGCATGGCGTGGTCAAGGCCAAGACGCTCTTTGCCACGCACTTTCATGAGTTGACCGACCTGGCCCTGACGCTGAGCGGCGTGAAGAACTACAACGTGCTCGTGCGCGAGCAGGCTGATGGGATCGTGTTCATCCGCAAGATCGTTCCTGGGGCCACCGACAAGAGTTATGGGATCCAGGTGGCGCGCCTGGCGGGGCTGCCCCAGGAAGTCGTGGACCGCGCCCGGGAAATTCTGCTCAACCTGGAAGAAGGCGAATTTGGCGAAGCCGGTCAGCCCAAGCTTGCGATCCACCGCCCGCGCAAGGGCAAAACTCACTCTGACCAGTTAGCCCTGTTTTGAGGTCGGCAAGCCAGACCAGGTCCGACGTCCCGCGCACCTGTCCCGCGCCTCGCGGGAACACGGGACAGACCTCCACACTTCCCTGGCCGAGCCTGGGCAAGGGAATTTTCCTATCCCACACTTTATAAAGTGTGGGATAGTGGTTTCTTGGCCGCGTTGACCGCCTGAGCGGGCCTCGGCCAGACAACGGAGAGCAGAGGACAGACAACTAAAATTGCGCTTTCCGGTCCGCCGTCCGTTCTCTGTCGTCAGTCGTCGGTCATCTATTCCACGGCCAAGCGCCGGCGCAAACCCGCCAGACCAAAATAATCCCGAATTAGTTCCGTCGCGCGCGCATAGACGGCTTCCTGGGCAGCGCTGACCTGGCCGGAAGTTTTCAGCATTGTTTCGTAGGCCTGGCGGATTTCGGTGGCGATATTGATCTTGGCAATCCCCTGCTGCATGGCCGCCAGGACATCCTCGCGGCGCACACCGGAGCCGCCATGCAAAACCAGCGGGATACCCGTGGCTCGTTGCAGCCTTTCCAAGTGTTCGAGGTTAAGGCGCGCGGCGATCTTCCGGCGATGCCGGGTAGCCTCGGAAATGGCGCCGTGAATATTGCCAATGGCCACGGAGAGCCAGGCGCAACCGGTCGCGCGCACAAACTCCCGCGCCTCATCCGGGCGTGTAAAGCCCCGGCCGGAACGGAATAATTCCTCATAGGGCGGCATAGGCCCGGCCTCATGACCCAGCACGGCGCCCAGCTCGGCTTCACAAGGAATGCCAGTGGCGCGGGACAGTTTGACAATCTCGGCCGTCGCGCGGATATTTTCTTCCAGGTCAAGGCGCGAACCATCCACCATGACCGATTGGTAGCCAAGCGCGATGGCCTCCCGGATGATGGCCGCATAATCCACCCGCTGGCGGTCTTCATCAATTACGGGCACGTGATCCAGGTGTAAGCGCACATGCTTATCGTCGCGCCATTTCTGGAACTCATCCCGCACGGCAGCGAGGCTCTGGGCCTCAAACTTGACCCATTCTAAGCGCGCCACGGCAATGAGCGCAAAGGAATCCTGGTCACGCACGGCCCGGATGACCGGCGCCATCATGGGCAGATAAGGAATGTTAAAGGCGGGGACGGCCAACCTTTGTCGCCAGGCGGCTTGAATTATGTCCGCTGTGTTGTCCGGCATAATAACGACATTTCCGGTAATGGATTAGTTATGGGGGTTGCGTGATGGTAGGGACGGCTCGCCGAGCTGTCCGCCTTCGCGGCGCGGCATAGCGCCGCTTCGGCGCGACGACGGGCCGCGGTACATCGCGAACGATTCATCGTGAACGGCACGTTCGGGCCTACTCCGCCGTAGTAAGCCTACTGGCTACGAAGGCTGGACGAACGCGCCCTACCTTTTGCCTTCTTAAGGCTAAGACATAACACATTTCCGTTTCACTACTCCGGCATTCCGGCATCTGGCGTCTGTCATCCGGCATCTGGTATCTGTCTTAGAGGCCGGGCTGCGGCACGGCCACCTGAAAGCCCAGGTAGTTTTCCAACGCTTCGCGCACACTCATCAGAATGTGGCCGCCCGCCACGCTGACGTGGTGGCGATACCCGTTCCGGCCGATATGCAGGAGTACATCCTGGAGGCCGGCGATTTCCACAACCCCGGCGCAGCCGAAGAATTCGGGAGGAATCGGATCATTAGTGAACCGGCCCTGCCCCAGATAAAATTTCAGCCGGCCGGCCTCGGTAATCATGCTGCCGAAGGTGCAGTCGCCGGGGGCAATGCGCCCGGTGTTGCAACCGAACCCCTTGCCCTTGCCGAGGGCATTGGCAATAATCAGGTGATCGCTGATCGTGCCCTTGCCCTGCATCAGGTCGGCGGGTACCGGCCCGCAGTGGAAGAGAATGCACTTTTCCTCATCCTCGGCGTAATTATTGTTCCAATCCAGGCAAGCCGCCGGCCCATCGGATGCCAGGGCCAGGGCCTGCATGGTGATGGCGTTGCCGACATCCACTTCACAGGCAGTGGCAATGCCGCGATTATTAAGCTCGCTCATCACCACGCACGGCGAGATGCCCATCAGCGACTGCATCTCCGTCCAACAGCGGATGGCCAAGGCGTCCAGTTGATATTCGCTCCTGATCTCATCCAGCACAACCCCCAGGCGGACCAACTTGTCAAAGGCTGCCTTGGGAGCTTTATCCCAGCAGGCATATTCGCGCAAGACGGCCGCCTTGGCGCGATAGGCTTTGCCGCCGGCGGCGATCTTTTCCATGCCCGCAAAAACCTGGGTGAGGTCGAGAGTTTCCACCGTGATACCCGCCTTCTGCAAAGCGAGTTCGTCAAAGCGCACGGTCTTAAAGGGCGTGGTGCGCGCCCCAATCGCGCCCACCACCAGGTTTTTAAGTCCCCGGACCACCCGGCAAACGCGGTCAAAATAATCAACGTTCAACTTGAACTCTTCGCTCAGCGGACTGACGGTATGGGGTTTAAGTGCCGTGAATTTCACATTGTTCTGGCAAAACACATCCATGATGGAAATTTTGCCGCAGAAAGCGTCACGCCGCAGCGCCGGCCCCATTTTATCCAGCTCATCCGGGTAGGCCTGCACGAGGATCGGCACGCCGCAATCTTTCAGCGCGGCCACGGCCCCGGTCTCATCGCCGAAATTGGGCAGCGCGAGAATGACGCCGCCGAATTTGCCGCGGTTGCGCCGCAGGAACTCGGCGTAGATAGCGCCTTCCCGCGGCGTTTCCACCGCGCCATGGCGCGTGGCATTTTTGTCCAGCATCAGCGCCCCATGGCCAAGCTCGCGCAGCACGCGCGGCAGGTCTGCCCGGGCGCCCTCAATCAGCGCGGCCGGAAAGAACCCGCGGTTTCCGAAAAACAGGGCAAAGGTTGTCTTCTGAACTGTCATGGTTACCTCCCGATGGAATAAAAAATCACCCCAAGATATTTGCAATCGAGGACAAGGATAGCTTGAACTTTTACGGCGTCAATTTGAAACCGCCCGATAAAGGGCAGCATGGTGTAAGACAAAAAAGCTGGCTGTCACCCGCAAAGCTAAGCCGATTGCCGTTATTCGTGTATATCTATTGTATTCCTTTCGGATACAGGCAGTCTGTTAATGCGGAACGTCCTTGTAAAAATGCACCAGGATATTACCTGATAACCAGTTGCCTTCAAAACAGATTGTCGCGTTTTTTATCGGGCGCGCTTCTGCGCCCGATGTGCTCGTGTGTGTCGAATTTGGTTGCCCGAGCTTGCGAGGGATTCGAAAAAGAAAGGCAAGCTTGGGTCGGATGTGGGCGCGCCACGCGCAGCGCTATACTCGTGTATGCGCAAGCGCGGGAAGCCCTCAGACGGCCCAAGATCGCCGCCGCCTTTTTCGAACCAAATTCGACACACTTCACACGCAAAAGACGCTTAACCCATGAACTCGCGCCGCATCCGACCAACAAATGTGTCTTACACCCAGGGCAGCACCGGCTACGGCGCCGTTGGCGCAAAAGCGCCCAGCGTGGCCGTCAGGAACTTGTCCAGCGCCTCTCGATAGGCCGCCGAGGTCAGGACTTCGCCGGCATTATGGTCGCCGGTCAATTCCACAAATGTCTTGGGTTCTACCGCGACGGCATACAGCTTCTGGCCGTGCGCGAATGGAATCATTTCGTCTTCACGGCTGTGCGCAATCAGCACCGGGCAGTGAACCGCTTTCAGGCTCTCGCGGGTGTTATAGCGGAAGCGGCATAAAAGCCGGATGGGCAGATAGGGATAAAGGCGCGCACCCAGGTCCGGAACCGAAGTGAAGCTCGCTTCAATGATCAGCGCGGCCGGGGCAATCCGCGCGGCCAACTCCGCGGCAATCGCGCCACCCAGGGAACGGCCGAAGACCACGATTTTATCCGGGGGAATACCGCGTTTCTCCGTCAGGTATTGCCAGGCCGCCTGCGCATCCCGGTAAGTACCTTCTTCGGAGGGCTTGCCAGCGCTTTCGCCGTAACCGCGATAGTCAAAAATCAGCACGTTGAGGCCCAGCTCGTGGAACAAGCCGATGACATGCAGGCGGTCGCCGATATTACCGCCGTTGCCATGGCAGATGAGCAGCGTGCCGCGAGCGCGCTGGCAGGGCACATACCAGCCGGCCAGGCGCAGGCCGTCAGAGGTCGTCAGCGTAACAGGTTCAAAGGCCAGTCCGGCATCGGCCGGAGTTAAGCGCACTTCGGTCAGCGGGAAATAAACCATGCGGGATTGGCGGAAAAAAAGCAGGATACACAAGCCGACGTAAACGGCCGCCATGATCCTCAGAACCGGAAACGCCGTGCTGATAAGATCGGCTTTATTCATGTTTGAACGTCGGTCATCTGCCATTCGCCAGCGGCTCACCGAGCACGGTCCTAATTTGGTAGGGCGAGGCCTCAGGCCGAGCCGGCTCACCGGGGACGGTTCCCTCCATAGGCGGGCAGGCTGCCCTACCTGGCGCGAATGCCTCTACCTCATGCCGGCGGCGTTAACGCAGGCGGCGCCGGGAAGCGGCCTTCCAAAGCGTCAGCCACAATGCGTTTGGTGTCCGCCGGAAAATCGCTTTTCAGAATCCATTTCAGAAATTTCGGGTCGGCGCGCGCGAGGTCTTTAAGCTTCCGGCCGATATTCTGCGCGCCAAAATTGATCACCAGTTCGCCTTGCGCCCACTTGAGTTTGCCGGCGTGGTCGGCCCAGGCCGGGTTGCGGGGTGGATTGCAATACTTATCCAGCTCGGCCATGGAGCGCGGCAAATCGGTATATTTCTGCAACTGGGCCTCCAGGACCGCCAGGGTGGCCAGGGCATCGGCCGCGGCCCCATGGGCGCCGGGGTGCAGTTCACCACAATAAAAGGCCAGCGCCGCGGAGAGATCGCGCGGCTCCTTCTTGTGATAAATCTGCTGGGCATCCGCGACGCGCCGGTCATAAGGATTAAACTGAAAACCGGCGCGGGCAAACTCCTCGACCAGCATGGGGATATCAAAGCGCACCACGCCAAACCCGCCCAGATCGCAGTCGGCCAGGATCTCCAGCAATTGCGGGGCAAGCTGGCGGAAGGGCGGCGCATAAGCGATATCGGCATTGGCAATGTGATGGATGGCGGTGGCCTCGGCTGGAATGGGGATTTCCGGGTTCACCCGGAAGACATGTTCTTCGCGCCGGCCATCGGGAAAGAGCTTGATAATCGCCAGCTCAATGATGCGGTCCTGGCGCGGATTGGTGCCGGTGGATTCGATATCGAGCACCGCCAGCGGCCGGTCAAGTTTGAGATGTTTCATTGGTTTTTCCATGGCCCTGATCGTAACTACTCAGCTATCTGAGAAAACACTTTCCGCCCTTGGCGGATCCGCCTCAGGTGGAAACTACGAAATGCGCAAAATACGCGAAGGGGATTGGCTCACCACGCGCCGCGCGTGGGGAGCCAACTACTCGTATTCCATCGGACCCGAGTCAACCTATGTTCCCATTTTCGCGCCTTTTCCGCCTGAGGCGGATCTGCCTTAGGCATGACGCGTTTTTCGTAGTTTCATTTCTTGACGTCTTAGCAGTCACCCCAAACCTTAATCAACCCGGCCGAATGTGAAAACCCTGCTTTCACCGTAGGGAAATATCATGACCTTCAAGCGCGGATATTTAACCCGCATATAATCCACGAATAATTCCGGATTCTCGCCGTTGCGCGCGAACATATCGAAATGGGCCGGAACGGTTACCTCCGGGGCCAGCGCGCCGGCCAGGTCGGCGGCCTCCTGGTAAGTCATGTTGCCGATGCAATTTTGCGCAAGCCGCTTGGCATCCCGGCCGTTGATCGGCAGAAACATCATCTGCAGCTTCCACTGGCGCAATTTGGTTTGCAGTCCTTCATAAATACAGCCATCGCCGGCATGATAGATGGCGATACCATCGGCCTCAACCACAAATCCGAGATAGGGATAACGCCCGGTGGCCGGATCGCGGTCCAGGAATTCATGGGCGGAAGCTATCGCCGATATGCGCAGCCCGCGCTCGATAACCGTCCGGCCATCATCCAGACCGATAAACCGTTCCAGGGGAATAGCGAGGTCTTTAGCCAGGGCCGGCAGCAGCGCCTCGGGAACGACAAAGCGGGCCGCGGGCGAGGCTTGGGCCAGGGCCGGCCAGGCCGGGCGATCGAGATGGTCGCGATGATCATGACTGCCGAAAATTAAATCGGCATTGGTTACTTCCTGCGGTTTAAGCAGCGGCGCAACCAGGCGGCGCTCATGGGGCGAAAGAAAGGGATCGAAATACAATATGCTGCCCGCAAGCTTTACAATAAAGCTCTGTTGCCCCAGCCACCAGACGGCGCACTGGTTTTTCCCCACCTCCGTCGCATTGATTTCCTCGATCAGCGGCTGGCCGGTTTTCATTTATCTGTCCGGGATAGCTTTATGTGCAATTTCCGGTCGCGTTATCAGGGAGCAATCTGCTCTTGGCTTGTAAGTGGTTTGTCGGTAGCATCATATTGGAGCGTATCATTTGATCTTTTTATTCTCTACCTTCCACCGGGCGTATGCCTTCTTGCACTCGGTGCAAATGTAAATCATCTCAGTCTTCGGGCTGTCAGACGAGACAACGCAACCTCCAAGCGAGTGCTCGCGCCGATGGGGAAACAATTGTTGCTCAGCATCTCCTGTGGGCTCGTCAGGCCCAGGGAGAATCAATCCGTACAAAATCCGCACTTTTTTGTGCTCCATCTTGGTCTTGTGAATTTCACACACCTCGACGTCGTAGATAGTCTGCCCCTCTTGCTGAACCCTGCGTAACTCTGGGATGGCGATGCCCTTATATGACCGCTCGGTCACAGTAAATGTGTAAATGCTGTTGGTGTCCAGCGTCACAGGAACAAACCGAATCTTCGGCGGCATTCCCCATGACAACTCGTAGCTGTGGCTATTGTCGCTAAGGAGCAAGTAAGTAACCTGACCACGGTCATCGAACCTTGGCCGTGTGGTGATGGCAACTGGCTGTTGGACATGTTCGCCTGCAAAAGCCACTACATAACTGAGAGCAACCGTTAGGAGCAATTGGATGAGTATACGCATCGCGTGCGATGAGGCCTGTCGTCGAAATCTTGGACGGCTAAGCCGTTTGGAGCAATTGATAGCTCATATTCGTCTCGGTCACTTTCCGAAGAATCTCCGCACTTGGGCAGTCATTTATTACTACTCAGGATTTTTTCAACGTGCTCCTGAAATCGATGAAAACAGACGTCACTAACGCCGTCGTTGCTCCCCAGCAAGATGACGATGTCTTTATACCGCCACAATTTCATATGTTCCTTACGCGTCGCGAACCGCGCCAACGCCTTATTCAACAACGCCTCCGCAGCCTCCTGGGACGCAAGCCGCCATCCGTAGATTCCAATGTTATTCTCATTCTTCTCCTTGATCTCCTTGAACGAGAGTACAAACATCTCCCTTACTTGTGTGTAGTCAAGAAGACCAGGAAAGACCCCTTCGCAGAACGCCTTGATGCCTTTTCCGAAGGACATGATGAGTGGACGAGGATTCTTCTCGACAGGAGAGAGGTCCGAGCGAGTGCAGCCGGGTGGCAGGTTAGTGACAGGCATGTCAAGGCTTGAATAGAAAGCATGTGCTGTGGCGCTCGTGTCGGCCAACAGCGTGGCTGATGATGATTGTTGGATGGATTTACCGTCTGTTTCTTTCGCCTTTTCGATATCATACAACATGCTCCGGTGGTATTTTTCCCAAGTGCCGTATACGGTGCCGTGTAGAATCTGGACAGCGCCTTGAAGCAGGTGTTCATCCGTGGTTTCCAAGTATGGTTTCACCACCTCAACTACTTCCTGCCGGGTGAAGTTGAAGTACGCAAAGATTAGCCTCAAATCAGGCCCCCTTCCTGGTGCCCACCGCTCCCGTTCATACGTCATGAGACAAAGTATTTCCCTGAGAATATTCTTCCTGTCTTGACCTGCTGTTTCCATGAGGGTGGCGACATGCATCTGAACTTGCACCCACTCTTGGTAGTTGGTCCTATCAATTGTAGCCAATGCTGCGACGACCTCCAGAAGCAGTCTTTGTGTTTCCGGATTGGATTCTATTTCCCTCCGATCAGGCGGTGGTGTATCTCCGGCAAGAACGCAAGATAGACTGGCCCATATCCACATGACCGTTGCTGCTATAATTACGTGTCTTTTCATGCTCTGCCTCCAACGACTGCCTTCACGGTTTAGCAACCCAGAAAGGTTGACAATACCGTGCAAGGCATGGTTCGACGGCTTCCCATATGCGCGACTCCGCTGTCCTATTGAATATCTTTGATCACCTCAATGCTGTGTTCAACTGGGTCTGTCTTTGGGTTAAGTTGCTTCTGGTTCGTGACCGCTGATGGAGGATAGCAGGCCAGCAAATGCATAATCCGATTGACCTCTACCGGCGATAGGTTCTTCCGGTTCTCAAGATACCGGCGAACATCACCCGCAGCCTGTGATGTCCGCCTGGAATCGAAGTTGCGGCTCCGCAAATAGTCAATGGTCTGCTGCTGCGAGGGATCAGGGGCCATGGCGCGAACAGCGTCTTCTTCCTTGCTCCGGAGGTCTTTCTCCGCTTGGTGCAATTTCCGGTTAATGGCTTCGTGCTCTGCCTGGGTCTGTTTTCGCAGCGTTTGGCGCTGGTCTTCGTACGGTTGACTTGTGGTTAAAAGCAAGCGACCCCAGCCGGCAAGAGCCTCAATATCTTTCGAACTGATCGGTGGTTCCGGCTGCGAAGCTGCTTGGGCCCTCTCCGCGCCAAGCTGTCGTACCCAGAATCCGTCCACGCGCGAAGGCGTAGGTTTCTGACCCACCATGGCCAGTGGGGGCGTAATAATCGTGTTCCACGTACAAGCGCTGATGGGCAAAATAACAGTGTCCACGGCAAAAAACCAAGTTCCTACGGCGGTAGGATAGACAACATAGTATGCGGGAACCACAGCGCCACCCAAAGCCGTGCCCAGAACCGTTCCAGATAGGCCAGCCGGAATACGCACAACGGTATCCACCGTGCTTTCCAGGAACGCCCAAGGATATGCGAGCCACCAGCCAAATACCCTTTGGCTGGTACGACGGTTAGCGGCGGACCAGTAGCGCTTCCACGCCCGCGGGACACCTTTGATTGTAAAATCGGTAAGACAATCATCATAAGCCCAGTTGAATATTAAGCCACTGACCCCGATCAGTTCATGGTATAACTTGGGCCGCGCATAGTTGGCAATCTCCCGACCGGCGCGTTGCAGGTATGTCTTGGCTCTCTGGGCTGGCTGAACGTAGCCGGGAACAATCCAGACGTCATACCAAATGCCTTGGGCATCCTGAATTCGTCCCCTACAAATTAACTGCCCTTTCTGCTTCAGGGACAGGAAGTAGCCGAGATCGGAGGTCTTCGAACCAACCTGGTCGGATGTCGTGGTTGCGAATCCTGAGAGCCCTGCGCTCATGGTAACCACTAACAGAAGCATCACACCCTTCTTGTTCATCTCTTTTTTTCTCCTTTTTCAACATGGCAAATCAGGCGCGGCTACTTGCCGTCGCCTGCATCCAGCTTGTTAGGAATGCCCTTCTTCTGCTCTTCTATGACGGCACTGATTTCTGCAACGACTGCAGAAAGAGGCGCTTCCATCATCTCGAAACGGTTCTCATCATAAAACAAAGAACGTTTGTTATTGTTTTAGATTAGGCGACAGCAAAATGAATGGCAAGCTTTATAATGGTCCCGGAAAACCGGATTCCGGTCCGGGATGGTCGGCGTAGCGGGGACTCCACTTGTCCCAGCGGTCGGGATCGGCATCCACCGCCGCGAGCAGGGTATCCACGAAATCCCGGATCGCGAACAGGCGGCAATTCGCGTCGCCGACCTTGCCGAAGACAAGTCGTCCCAGCGAATCCCACCAAGCGCCCAGCCATTTCCGCGTAAAAGGAGCCCGGAAAGGCGCGGCCGGCTCTTGAACGATGCGCCGGTTCCAGTGAAGCGTCTCGACGAGATGGATGAAGGTGGCGGTATGGTAATCCACGCCGAGCATCAATATTTTGCCGTTGGCGTTGTACATCTTCTGGAAGGGTGAAGCGCTGCCGTAGGTGTACCCCCAGGGTTCCCGATCCCATATCGAACGGGCGCCTTCGCGGCGGAGGTGCCCGCCGACAAATTCCGCCGCGCGGGGTCCGCGCGCGGCCACGGAATGGGAGTAGTGGTCGGAGCGGAGCGTCCCCGACATCCGCCGGAAATACTCGGTCAGCCAGCCGGTGGTCGCCGGCGTTGTCGCAATGCCTTTCCAGGTGGCAGTGCGATCGCCCTCGGTCAGATTAAAGGACGGCATCAGAACCAAGCCCTGCGGGCCGACGGCCGCCTCCA
>JACPGM010000037.1 GCA_016188985.1 Lentisphaerota bacterium
ACCTTAGACGTGGAAATGGTCCGGCTCCTGTACAAGTACAACATCCTGCGGACGCTGCCCGGCGCGTCATAGATACTTCCGGAAAAACTCAAAGGCTTTGCGCCCGGCAAAGGCGTGCGGTCCGGGGAAGACGTCCTTCCACAAGTGCTCTTGCGCGCCGGCGGCGCGGTAGATGCGGCGCACCTCCTCGTAGCCTTTAAGCAGGTCGTGGATCGGGAAGCAGTCGTCATAAATGCCCATTTCCAGCAGCAGCGGGCGCGGGGCGATGAGGCCGGCGATGTCGGCGGTATCGAAGTAGCGGTAGATGCCGGGCACGATTTGTGCGCCGCAGAAGTTGGCCTTCTTGATGGCGAATTCCCTCCAAGGGTTAATGTAGCCGCTAATATCCGCCACCTTGATGCGCGGCTCGGCGGCCGCGGTAAAGGCGGTCATCGTGCCGCCCTGCGAAAGACCCATCATCCCAATACGGGTTTTGTCCACTTCAGCGCGCGTTTCCAGGTAATCCACGCAGCATTTCATGTCCCAGATATTCAAGGTCAGGGTATAAAGATTACGGAGCGCGCCTTTGATGAAGTTGATGTTGCAGGCATCGCGGCCCGGAAAAGGATCGAGGCCATCTTTACGTTCGCCGAACCCGCGCAAGTCGGGCGAGAGCGTCAGAAACCCGGCCTGGGCCATCTGCTCGCCGTAGTTATAGTTTAAGGTCTTGATGTTCTGCTCGTGCTCGGGCGATGACCTGATCCCCGCGACCGCATCTTTGCCATAGGGGCCATGCCCATGACTACAAATGATGGCCGGGTTTTTGCGGTTGGCCTTCAGGCCTTTGGGACGCAGGACCTGGCAGGGCACCGCCATAAAAGTCTCGGCATTGAAGACCACCCGCTCGCGAATCAGCGCGCCATCCTCAACCGAACTTTCCACGACGGCCTGGAGCGGCACACGCTTAGGAAAACTACCCAGCACTTCCAGGTAGCGCGGCAACGCCTTGCGCCGCCAGGCGCGCCAATCGGCCTTGGTTTTGCCGCGGAATTTCAACAAGGGCGTCCAGTCCTCGGTGACTTTCTCCCAATACGCTTGCATCGAGAAATTACGGGTGACTCTGGCCATTTTCATGCTTCCTCCGGGATTACGCTCGACCGTTTTCTGCCCAGCCCGCCATAGCCTTGGCGCCGGCGGGTCAGGAACTAAACCGGTTAATAATCGCAAATCGTCCGGGAATGTCAAATGCGCAGGCATAGGCGGAAAGCTCACTTGACAGCCATCACTCAGCCGGCTAAAAATACAGTCGAAAAAACGGGAACAGGCAAGTCCATTACCATGAAATTGAGCAAAATTAACAGCCATTTTGGTGTTAAGCGCAGCCTGGCCATCGGGGTCCTCCTGGCCGGTTTGGGTATTTTTCCGAGCGCGGCCGAAATAATTGTCGAAACCACGACTTGGAGCAAATATGACAACAATATCCCGGGTGTTTCAGATACAACCTCAACCAACGGCCGGATTGGCCTGGGAATAGCCGGAAAAGGGGATGATGTGGGTTTATTTACGCCGGCGGTTATCGGCGGCCCAACTAATCAAATGTGGTACACGGCAACTGATGGGGGCTATTATCGCATTTATTACGCGACTTCACCGGATGGCCTGACCTGGACCAAATATGACAACACTACTCCGACTGACTCGGACACGGTCTCAACCAATGGCCGTATTCCGCGCGGCACCGCCGGCAAAGGTGATGATACTTATGCTGCTTACGCAACTGTGATCAAAGATGGCACGACTTACAAAATGTGGTATTCAGGATATCAAGATGCAACCACGGCGCGCATTTATTACGCGACCTCGCCGGACGGGCTGACTTGGACCAAGTATAGTAATAGTATTCCGACCAACACGGACACGACCTCGACCGACGGACGGATTGGCCTGGGCTCACCCGGAAACGGCGATACTGTTGACGTTTTTTATCCGACGGTAATTAAAGATGGCGCGGTTTACAAGATGTGGTACACGGGATATAATGGCACCAATAACCGCATTTATTACGCGACTTCGCCGGATGGGCTGACCTGGACCAAATACAATAACGCGATCCCAACCAACTCGAACACGACTTCAACCGATGGCCGCATTCCTCTGGGCACTGCCGGTAAAGGCGACCAGACTTCCGCTTATATCCCGGTGGTAATTAAGGTCGGGAACACTTACAAGATGTGGTACGGGGGATATGATGGCGCTAATGCGCGCATCTATTACGCGACCTCGCCGGATGGGCTTACCTGGACCAAACATAATAATACTACTCCGGCCGACTCGAACACGACTTCAACCGACGGCCGCGTTCCGCGGGGCACCTTGGGCGATCTGACTCACAGTTTGGCTCCCGCGGTAATACGGGTCGGGAACACTTACAAGATGTGGTATGGAGGTTATAGCGGCGCTTGGCGTATTTACCATGCCGTCGCCAACCCGCCGGCCAGTACGATTATCTCCGCCTGGTGAATCCCGATACTTATCGGGATTCCTACCGTCACAGCAGATCTGGCATCCGCTGGTAACTCGTCAGAAGCTGTGAAAAAATTGAATCCCGACGGTCGGGGTGAAACCCGCCTGCGTGGCCGTAGCCCCTTCGGCGCGGCGAAGGCCCGACCCTCCATTTCCGAAGAAAAACGGCTTGATTTCACCAATGGAGGGACGGCTTCCATGTCGTCCGCAATTTTGTTACAGCTTCTGACGGATTACATCGCTGGTAGCCCCAGTCTTGTGGGCTTATTGTCATTCCCGACCTGATGCTACTCTGCGAAGTTCCGCCATAGCGGATCCGCCTTCTGGCGGAAAGCCTCCCTGCTCTGCGAAGCCGCTACGCAGGGCGTAGAAGAGTCGCTACGAAGCACGAGACATAACTAGGCCTTACCATTGCTGATTGATCGCGCTTGCCAGCCCACTGGCGGCATTCTATATTTGTTACATTTCTATTGAGAGCCGATAACCCATGGTAGGATGCGGGCGAGTAGGATTGCTTGCCGCAACCACAGAGTGCCGTGGCATGAATGCGTTTAATGAATTTCTGACGATCTTGGTAGGGCTCGCGGCGTGGGCTGCGCCGAGCATCGTGCTGACCGGGCCCGTGTCGAACGACGCAGCCGCGGCGACTGCGGCTTTGTCCCCATTTGCCTCCATTGCCGCCTTCCACCGGCGGGCCCGGGAGCTCGACAGCCTGAATGGCGGCGACTGGCACAAGACCAACCTTTGGGATGACAAGGGCCGCTACTACTGGCATCAGGCCTATGTCATGCAGGCGTATGTCTGGCTCTACGAGATCACTCGCGATACCTACTGGCTGGCGAAGCTGCTTGACCACGTGGACCATGTGCTGGCGCAACGGGATAATCTCACGGGCCACAAGGACTACCTGGGCCGACTGGCCCCCGCCTGGCAGGAACGGAAGTCGCGGTATGTCTGGAACGGCTTCACCGGCGCCATTACCTGGCCCATGTTGTCATTCGCCGGCTTGGTTCAGGGCCATCCCGATCTGAAGACCATCTTGGCGCCTGACGGCAAGAACTACTTGGCCAAGGCCAAGGAATATGCCGCCGCCGCCGAGGCGGCTCTCGCCTTCCATGCCAACGATTGGCGCGAGAGCACAACCGAGGGTTATTACATCTATGCCGCGGATATGCCGGCGCCGTCCATCGCCGGCCGGATCTCGGCCTATGACATGAATGCGTTAATGGGCCTAGCCCATCTGGTTCTGGCCGGCTACTACCGGCAGACCGCCGACCGCGACCGCGAAAGCCTGCACGCGGAAAGGTATCGGCGATACGCCGCCTTCTTCCGGCGGAACATCACGCCGCACCAAAACGCGAAGGGCCAGACGTATTACATCTGGCCCTTCGCGGAGTACTATGGGCGGCAGGCTGATGACGTGGGGCACGCTAATTTCAATGTCCTGTTCGCTTATTACTGTTATCGCGAGAAGTGGGTCTTCACCCTCGATGATATGCGCTGTTTCGGCCGCACGCTCGACCGGATTATAGCGGATGACTTCAGCATTCCCAACAATCGGATTGACGGCACGAACATCGCTAATGTCAGCAAACACGTCTTATACTGGCACCTGCTTGCGGCATTTGACGACGAGTTGCTGTCCAAGAGCCTGGGGTTTTTCGCGAAGAACGGCGATAGCTTTCTGGACTTGGTGACGATCGGTTATGTCCTCCATCTCAAGGGCCGGTTGGGCGGCCTTGGCGGACGCGAGTTCTGTGGCCGCGCTTGACAGCAGCAAATCGGATTGCTATATTACCAACCAAAAAGGGGTCAGGGTGTTACCATGAAGTTGTCTAAAACTAATTGCCATTTTGAGATCAAGCGCAGCCTATCCTTAATCCCTTGGGTAGGCAAGGTCATCCGGCTGGCTCTTGCCGGCGGCACAGTTATGGCCGGCTTGATTTTCATTTCTTTCGGAATAGGGCCGGCCCGGGCAGTCACGGTCACGTGGGTCGCCACCGGCACCAACGACTGGTTTGGGACCAATAACTGGAGCGGCCAGTCGGTCCCGGCCGATGGCTATGATGTTATCATTAATTACACCAATATCGGCGTCCTCCTGACCAATACCACGGCAAGTTTGAGCTCGCTTACGATCACTAACGCAACCACGCTAATTTTTTCAAATTGGGACACCACGCTCAACGCAACCAACATCTACATTCTGCGCAATGCCATCGTTACTTGTGTTGGACCGTTCACCAATAATGTAATGACCAATAATGTTTACCTGGCCTGCTCGAATCTGACAATTGCGGGCGGCGGCAATATCAACGTCAACGGCAAGGGCTACATCGGCGGCAACTGCTCCGCCGGCGGCCCGGGTGGATTTGGACCGGCAGGCGCAGTTGCTAATACCGGCCATGGCGCTTCGCACGGCGGCATGGGCGGTGGCGATACTGGGCAGTCAAGTCCGCCGAAGAGCGCATATGACCAGTTGGTAACACCGAATCTGGCCGGCAGTGGCGGCGGCTGGTGGAATGCGCCAACGGCTCATGGGGGCGGCGCGATTCGCGTCGTAGCCACGGGGACCGTGACAGTTTACGGGACAGTTTCGGCAAATGCAGTGGATTCAACAGACAATGCGTGGGGGGGCGGCTCGGGCGGCTCGGTATGGATCACCTGCCTGCGTATTAGCGGAACTGGTATAGTTTCGGCCGCTGGTGGTAAGGGCGGTAGTCCTACCGGCAACGGTGGCCACGGCGGTGGCGGCCGTATCGCGGTCAATTACAACACAAATGATCAACAAGGACCCTGCGGTGTCTCGTTTATCACCCGGCCGGGGATTGGCCTCGCAACTGTGCCTCAGGGTGAGATCGGCACACTCTGGTTTCCCGACACGCAACTTATCCCGACCAACCCCGGGACAAGCCAGTTTGTCGGTCAGGTCGTCAGCGGCGGTGGCGCCTATAACTTTGATTCGCTCACGATCAACGGTGGCTGGGTGCGCTTGCTGACGAGCAACCAGGTTCTCCGCGTCACGAACGATTTGCGCGTCACGGCGGGTGGGACCTTCGACATCGGCGGAGACGCATGGCAGTGGAACGCCGGTTACGGCTTCATGCGATTCGCATCGAATCTGCCCACCATCCAGATAGGTGGAAATTTCCTGATCGGCAGCGGCGCGGTGCTGAATATCTACAGCGCCCTCACGAATGCCGCGCAGCCCACCGGCGCGCTGGTGACGGTCGGCGGGCTGCTCGCCGTAACGAATGGATCCGCGGTTTATCCCTACTCGCAC
>JACPGM010000038.1 GCA_016188985.1 Lentisphaerota bacterium
CCTTAACCTGGAGTTCAACCTGACCAGCACCCTGGAACTGGGTGTGGGCTTTGGCTACCGGTTTGTCAATGGCGCGGATTTCGACGCGCTGGATGATTCCGAGCTGAGCGACTGGGTGGGCACAATCTTCTTCCGCTGGACCGAAGATTAGAATTTCTTCACTTCTGTAGCCGTCAGACTTCAGGCCAACGCTATGTCATGTAGCCGCGGCGGTTCCACCCTAGGCGGACCCGCCTCTGGCGGGAACACCGTGGCCTGCCCGCAGTGCTATCCGTCAGCCGACGGATTGCATGCGGGCCTTCGGCGGAATCCACGCCCTCACGGGCACGGCTACAGGACGCGAGCCTGTCGTCTCGCGGCTACAGATTGACCGAAATCAGAGGTCGAAATCCGGCGTCGGGTGTCCGTCGTCAGTCGTCCCGCGCAACGCGGGATTCCGCCTGTGCGGATCCGCCAGGGCGGAAGCCGCGAGACGATAGGCTCGCGTGGTTATGTGCTTGATAATGGAGCAATGAATATAAGGCTTACAACCATTCTCGCCACGGTATTGCTGGGAGCCCTGCTGATTACCGAGTCGCGCGCCGCGCCGGGGGACTTAGACACGACCTTCGGCGGGCGCGCCTTGACCGTGGCCATCGGCAGCTCGACCGATGTTTGCTATGAGGTGGTCCGCCAGGCCGACGGCAAGTATGTGTTGGCCGGGTACAGTTGGAACGGCGCCAACGATGACTTTGCCCTGGCACGGTTCGATACCAATGGGAACTTGGACACTACCTTTGGCACCAATGCCAACGGCAAGGTTACCACGCCCATTGGCAGCGGCACCGACATAAGTAGAGCGGTGGCGATTCAGGCGGACGGAATGATTGTCGTGGCCGGGTACGCTTGGGGCACCGGCTATGATTTTGCCTTAGCGCGCTACACCACGACCGGGACGCTGGACACGGCCTTCGGCACGAACGGCACCGGGATTATGACCACCGACATCAACGGCACCAACGGCCCTGAGTATGCTATTGCCGTAGCGATTCAAACAGACGGGATGATCGTGGCGGCCGGATACAGTTGGACTACCGGCAAATGGGATTTTGCCCTGGCGCGCTACGATACCAACGGGGTGCTGGACACCAACTTTGGCACAAATGCCAACGGGAAAATTACCACGGGCCTCGATCAGTATGCTAACGTTGCTTATGATATAGCGTTCCAGACCGACGGCAAAATTGTGGTATCCGGTTATGGCGGGAATCCCAGTGCCGGAAATTATCAGGATTTTGCCCTGGCGCGCTACACCACCACTGGGACTTTGGACACAACTTTCAGCGGCGACGGAAAAGCTGTTGTTAACATCACCGGCAGCCGCGACTATGGCTCGAAGATGGCGATTCAGGCCGACGGCAAAATCGTGATGGTGGGCGGCTATTATAATAATAACGACTTTCTTATAGCGCGTTTTACGACCGCCGGGGCTTTAGACACGAGTTTTAGCGGTAACGGGTGGGACCTTCCGGTCGCAAGTGACGGTGGCAACAACACGGGTTATACTTTAGATGTCGCCGTTCAGGATGATCAAAAAATTGTAGTGGTCGGGGCCACCGTGGGCAGTATCACTCCCGTCAACCTTGACTTTACCATCCTGCGCTATGCCACTAACGGCGTCCTGGACACCAGTTTCGGCGCCGCGGGAAAGGTCGTGACGCCCATCGGCTACGCTACCGACTATGCCTTAAGCGTGCTGGCTCAACCCGACGGGAAAATCGTGGTGGCCGGCTATGCGAATGTCACCAATAACTACTATGATTTTGCCCTGGCGCGCTACCACAGCGACGGCCGCCTGGACTTTAAGGATGGAAAAACATATACGGACATCCAGGCCTCGACCGACCAAATCCGCGGATTGGCCATTCAGGCGGACGGCAAAATTGTCGGGGCTGGCGGGGGTTATGACGGTAGCTATTATGATTTTGCCGTGGCGCGCTACACCACCAACGGAGACCTCGACTGCAGTTTTGGCTACA
Source organism: Lentisphaerota bacterium (assembly GCA_016188985.1). Classification (GTDB taxonomy): domain Bacteria; phylum Verrucomicrobiota; class Kiritimatiellia; order JAAZAB01; family JAAZAB01; genus VSJD01. The sequence goes on from JACPGM010000038.1 coordinate 2,019, forward strand.
CCAATAGCGGGCGCCGTTATACGACCATTAATAGCGGCACTGAGCTGGCCTATGCCGCTCTGGTTCAGCCTGACGGCAAAACCGTGGCGGGCGGGTACACCATTTATTATCCCAGCACTCCTGATTCTAACCGTTTTGCCTTGCTGCGCTATACAACCAACGGTGGCATGGATGGCAGTTGGGGCAGTGGCGGAATAGTTCAAACGAGCTTCACCAACAGCCAACTTGCCTATTGTCTAAGTATCGCGCAGCAGCCGGATGGCAAGATTGTCGCCGCCGGGTACGCTACCAGCGCGACGGTATATGATTTTGCCCTGGCGCGCTACAATACCAATGGGACGCTGGATACCAGCTTTGGCCCCAATGGCGATGGCATGCTCACGACGTCCTTTGGCAGCGGCTTTGATTATGCCACAGCCGTGGCCCTGCAGGCGGATGGTAAAATTGTGGTTGCCGGAAACACTTTGGTCAGCGTGGCCAATTCCAACGATTTTGCCCTGGCCCGTTATCTTACCAACGGGACCCTGGATACCAGCTTCGGCACCAACGGCACCGGGCTGATGGTTACCCCCATCGGCACCAATAATGACGTAGCCAATGCGATGGCAATCCAGTCGGATGACAAAATTGTGGTTGCCGGTTACAGTTGGCAGGGGGCCAATTCCAATGATTTCGCCATGGCGCGCTACAATGCCGATGGGACCTTAGACACCGGGTTCGGCACCAATGGCACGGGCAAGGTCGTTACCCCCGTGCTCAGCAGCAATGACATCTGCACCAGCGTGGCGCTGGCCACGCGCGCGGCCTCGCGCTGGCCGGAGGAGAGCGTGATTATCGCGGCCGGCTACGCCTGGAACAACACCAACAACGACTTTGCCGTGGTGCGCTATAGGAACAATGGGACCTTGGACACCCGGTTTGGCAACGGTGGAAAAATTACTACAGACTTCAGTAACGGCGCCGATTTGCTTTACAGCGTAGCAATTCAATCCGACGGTAAAATTGTGGCGGGTGGTTACTGCACTGTGGTACCCAGCGACATTCGCTATGGCTTGGCGCGCTATGACAATGAAATCGCCTCGCCCAGAGGGATGCTCTTAATCATCCCCTAAGTCGGATGCTACGGCGGAGTAGGCCCGAAGACGCCACGGACAGGCTTTTGCGCCTGCCATGAAGCACGCTGAAAGCGTGCCACGCTTGTCCTGCGTAGCCTCTGGCGAAGCAGGATAATAGCCCAGGGCAACGCCCTGGAGATAGGAGCGCAACCATGAAGGTAATTATGAGCGGATTGGCCCTGTTAGGCTTGGTTCTCATCATCACCGCCGCGCCGGTTGAGTCCCTGGTCGGCAAGCAGCAGGAAACCTACGGTGCCTTCATCCGTCCGGAACTCAAAATTACGCCCATCAAAAGCAAAACCGCCGAGCTCTTCGGCGGCGCGCTGGGCACGGTCGTCGGCCGCACGCTGTATCTGGGCCTGGGCGGTTATGGACTGGTTAACAGCATTAGCGCC